>NZ_DAOQZV010000001.1:0-28663 GCF_035343835.1 Nostocoides sp.
GGCCGCGCGTGCGCTCGCCGATCTGTGCGCGATCGCGGGCGCCCTCCCGGACCCGCTCGATGCGCACGTCCAGCGCTGGGGCGGCGCCCTCCCGCAGTATGCCGTCGGCCACATGGACCGGATTGCGCTGGTGCGCAAGGCGATCGGCGAGATCGACGGGCTCGAGGTGGCCGGCGCGGCATACGACGGGGTGGGCATTCCGGCGGTCATCGGCTCGGGCCGGCGGGCCGCGCGGGCGATCCGCACGGCATACGGGCCGGGGGACTGACGGCGCGACCCGATTCGGCGCGCACGGGGCGACGGGTTCAGAATGGCGGAATGTCCGATCGACCCGTCCCGAGCAAGCCCACGCCCGCGCGCATGCGCGAGATCAACGACAGCATCCGGTATGCCATGTGGTCGGTCTTTGCGGTCGAGACGCCGCTCGGGCACGCGGGCCGGCAGTCCTACGTCCGCGATGTCGAGAAGTTGTTCGCCGACGTGGAGGCGGGTGGCGTCGTGATCCGTGGCGTCTATGACGTCGCCGGTCTGCGAGCGGACGCCGACCTGATGATCTGGTGGCACGCCGAGAGCATCGAGTTGCTCCAGGACGCCTACCACCGCTTCTTGCGCTCGGGCCTGGGACAGCACCTCAAGCCCGTGTGGTCCAATGCCGCGCTGCACCGTCCGGCGGAGTTCAACAAGAGCCATATCCCGGCGTTCATGGCCGACGAGGAGGCGCGTAACTATGTGTGCGTGTATCCGTTTGTGCGGTCCTACGACTGGTATGTCATCGACGATGCCGAACGCCGCGACATGCTGCGCGAGCACGGCCAGATGGCGAGGGACTACCCGGATGTGCGCGCCAACACGATTGCCGCCTTCGCGCTCGGTGACTACGAGTGGATCCTGGCCTTCGAGGCCGATGAGTTGCACCGCATCGTGGACCTGATGCGCGAGTTGCGCGCCTCCCGGGCCCGCCTGCACGTGCGCGAGGAGACCCCCTTCTTCACCGGCCCCCGCGTCACCCTCCCCGCCCTGATCGAGCGCCTGCGGTGACGCCGGCTACTCGGCCGGCCGGAGTGTCAGCGAGATGGAGTTGATGCAGAAGCGCTGGTCGGTCGGTGTCTGATAGCCCTCGCCCTCGAAGACGTGGCCCAGGTGGCTGCCGCAGTTGGCACACCGGACCTCGACTCGCGGGCGTCCGGGGAGCGAGCGGTCCTCCAAATACTCGACGCTGTCGCCGGCCAGCGGGGTGTAGAACGACGGCCAGCCGCAATGGCTCGCAAACTTCGTCTCCGATGCGAAAAGCTCGGCGCCGCACGCCCGGCAGGCATACACGCCCACCGTCTCGTCATCCTCATACTCGCCGCTGAACGGCCGCTCGGTCCCGGCCTCGCGCAGCACGTGGAACTCCTGCGGCGTCAACTGGGCCCGCCACTCATCCTCGCTCTTGGTGACGGCATAGTCCCGGTCGCTGTGCAGGCTGCTCATGCCAACGATTCTGGCACGTCGTGGTCGGCACCCGTCGCGAGATCACCGCACGCAATCGACTGGGCACCGGCGGCCGCCAGATAGTCGCGACCGCCGCTGTCGCCGGTCAGCGTTGCTCTCATGGGGGCCAGGTGATCGCGACCGACCACCACCGGGTGCCCCGGCAAATTGCCGTATGCCGCCCGCACCAGTGCGTCCGGTCGCCCGGCGGCGCTCTCGAGCACCCGGGCGACGACGGGTGCACCGACGTCGGGGAGGTCGATCAGGTGCAGAACGAGCAACTCGGCGTCCAGTTCGGCGGCGAGATCGAGGGCGGCGCGGACGCTGGCGCTCATGCCGCTCTCCCAGTCGGGCACCTCGACCGCCAAGACGCCGGGCGGGGCATCCACGACGGCCGCACCCATGCAGACAGCCACTCGGTGGCAGCCGCCGTTGCGCAATGCGGCCACGGACTGTTCGAGCCAGTGCCCTTGGTGCGCAAGGATCTTCGGACCGCCGAAGCGGCGGCCTGCCCCAGCGGCGAGCACGACACCTACGGTGTGGACCCGGCCGTTCCTCGCGCTGCACATGGCTACATTCTTCCGCGCCGGTCGCCCGGGCAGACGGGACGCCCGATACCGGTGGGAGACCTGAGACGATAGGGGCGTGAGTTCCAAGGCGACGGCAAAGCGCGCGGCCATCGGCGCGGCCGCGGTCAGCAGTTCGGCCGCGGCCGGCGCTGCCGGCGCTGCTCTGGGCGCGGCGGCCTACTTCGCCCGGCGCGTCCTGACTCCGGATCGGCGTAAACCGGACGACTGCGAGGTGCTGTCGACGGCCACGGACTCGGTGGTCCTGGCCGCCAACGCCGAGACGGTGGTTCCCGGCCGCTATGGCCTGTGGCTGGACGGCAGCCGCGGCCACATCCGCATCGGCGAGATCCTCGATCGCGACGAGGCCACCGTTCGCCGTCGCATCGAGGCCCAAGACTTCGGCATCATGCGCCCCGGCCCGGCGCGCTGGAACGGGTACTACTACTGCTCGCCGCCCGAGATCAGCCTCGGTCTGGCAACCCGACACGTCGAGATCGTCACGGATCTCGGGCCGATGCCGGCCTGGCTCATCCCCGGGATGGGTGACGGGAGCCGCTGGGCGATCCTTGTCCACGGCCGCGGCGCGCGCCGTGAGGAGACGATCCGGGCGATCCCGCCGGTGCTGGCCGCACGGCATACGGTTCTGGTGCCGAGCTATCGCAACGACGAAGGCGCTCCGCCCGGCCCGGACGGGCGCTACAACCTCGGGCTGTCCGAGTGGCGCGACATCGAGTCGGCCATCGCGTATGCCGTGGCCGAAGGTGCCAGAGACGTCACCTTGGTGGGGTGGTCGATGGGCGGGGCGATCGTGCTGCAGGTCCTCGCCCAGTCCGCTCTTGCCTCGGCGGTCACCCGCGTGGTTCTCGACGGCCCCGTCGTGGACTGGACTGACGTGCTGGCCCACCACGCGCGCGCCCACGGCGTGCCCTCGCCGGTCGGTGATCTGAGCCGGACCATCATGGGCAAGAAGTGGTCGCGCCGGCTGGTCGGTGTGCACGACACGGTTGACGTCGCCCAGACCAACTGGGTCGCCCGAGCCGCCGAGTTGCACCACCCGATCCTGCTCATCCACAGCATCGACGACGAGTTCGTCCCGGCCGGGCCGTCGCTTGCCCTTGCCGAGGCGCGCCCGGACCTCGTGACCGTCGTGCACTGGGAGCTGGCACGGCATTGCAAAGAGTGGAACACCGATCCGGCGCGCTGGGAGTATGCCGTCAGCGACTTCCTCAAGGCCTGATCGGCTGCCCGCCTGCGGTCCTGCTCCTTGCGGAATGCGCAGCTGCGGACCGTGCCGGACTCAGCTGTGGCCGGACGTCTCCGGCACGCGCCAGAGCCCAAGCAGGGTCGAGTCCGACTCCAGGAGAACCTTCACTCTTAACTGGACGTCGAAGTCTGCGCCGTGAGCGATCCGCGGGTGAGCACCGCCGATGCCACGCGGGACCCACGTCAGCGCGACCTCGTCCACGAGATTGCGCGCAAGCAAGGCCGCGTGGACGCGCGGCCCGCCCTCGCACAGGATGTTGTGGCGGCCCTCGCGGCCCAACGCCACGATCACCTGGCCGAGGTCGACGTCCTCCTCGCCGAGCACCCACACATTCGCCTCGCCGAGTTGCTGGCGCGCGGCCCGGACTTTGCCCGCCTCGGCCCCGGACCCCGTCACAAGCACGACATGACCATCCCTCGGCGGGTCGACAAAGCCGCGGGGCACCCGGCAACGCCGGCTGACCACGATCAGCGGAGGACCGTCCGCGGGACGATAACCCTCCGCGTCCGCGGTCGCCTCACCAACCAGGACGACATCGCACAGCTCGCGGTTGAGGTCGAAGACAATCTTGTCGGCGGCGTTGTTGATCGACCCCGTCAGGCCACTGGGGCCTGTAGCGGCCCCATCGAGAGTGGCGACGAAGTTTGTGCGCACCCCGCCCCCGCCCGGCCAGGCATAGAGCGCCCGGAGCGCGTCGATGTCGGTCTCGGTGCCGGGCGCCACGGGAGTGGGGGAATCGGCATACAACAATCGCATCGGCCCAGTCTGGCGCACCGCGTCGCAGGGCCTGCCATTATGCGTGGCATGGGTAAGTCGGAGAAGACGAAGAAGTCATCGGCCAAGGCCACCAAGGCAGCCAAGGGCAAGGCGAAGAAGAACTCCAAGGACGCCAAAGAACTGGAGATCATCGCCAAGGAGCTGGCCAAGCAGGAGGGCAAAGCTGCGGCCAAGGTCGCCGAGGAGGCCGCCAAGAGCCCGACGCCCGCCGCCTTCGTCGGCGCACTGCGGGTGGGTCCCGGATTCGCCCTCGCCGATGTCGACCCGGCCTCGACCCCGGCGTTCGCGGGGGACAAGGCGGCGGGCGCCATGCTCCTCGCCCCGCTCGCGGAGCAAGTTAGCGACCTGCAGGAACGCCTGTATGCCGATTCCAAGGCCGGCGGGAAGCGCTCCATCCTGCTCGTGGTTCAGGGCATGGACACCTCGGGCAAGGGCGGCATCATGCGGCACGTCGTCGGCGCCGCCGACCCGCAGGGCATCGAACTGACGTCGTTCAAGGCGCCGACCGCAGAAGAGCGTGCCCACCCCTTCCTATGGCGGATCCGCAACGCCCTGCCGGGCTACGGCAAGATCGGCGTCTTCGACCGCTCACAGTACGAGGACGTGCTGATCGTCCGGGTGCACAATCTGGTGCCGCGGCAGCAGTGGTCGCGCCGGTATGCCCAGATCAACGCCTTCGAAAAGAGCGTTGCCGCCTCCGGCACCACGATCGTCAAGGTCATGCTGCACATCTCCAAGGAAGAGCAGAAGGCCCGGCTGGCCGAGCGGCTCGCCAACCCGGAGAAGTATTGGAAGTTCAACCCGGGCGACATCGATGAGCGTCAGTCGTGGGACGCCTATATGGAGGCCTATCAGACCGCCTTGGAGAAGTGCTCCACCGATGAGGCGCCCTGGTATGTCGTTCCGGCAGACAAGAAGTGGTATGCCCGGTTGGCCGTCATGAATCTCCTCCTCGCGGCCCTGCAGGACATCGACCCGCAGTGGCCGGCCGCCGGCTTCGACGTCGCCGAGCAGCAGGCCCGGCTCGCCGAAAGCTAACCCTCCACTTCACCCTGAGCTGCTAGCACGCTCCAGAAGCGGGCCGGCAACTGCCGTGACAGCAGCCGGCGAGAGCGTGCCGAAAGTCGCGCCGTGGTCACCGGCCACGCGCGAGGCGACGAATGCCTCGGCGATCGCCGGCTCGGCATACCGGACGAGCAGCGCTGCCTGCATAGTGATCGCCAGCCGCTCCACGGTCCGGCGGGCCTCGATCGGTGCGTGCTCGTGCCCGGCGCGGGCGCCGATCTCCTCAATGGCGTCGATGGCCCCATCCAATCGCGCATCGACGCCGCGGGCGGCGCCGGCCTCCTTGGCCAGCGCCGCGACGCTGGCCGGCTCGCGGGTCATCGCGCGCAGCACGTCGAGCGCGTTGACATTGCCCGATCCCTCCCAAATCGAGTTCAGCGGGGCCTCGCGATAGAGGCGCGCCAGACCGTTCTCCTCGACATAGCCAAGACCGCCCAGGCACTCCAGGGCCTCGGCCACCATCGGCGAGGTCCGCTTGCACACCCAGAATTTTCCCAGTGCCACGCCGAGCCGCGCGAAGTCGCTGTCGCCCTCGTCGACGGCGTGCGCCAGCCGCATCGCGAGCAGCGTGGCCGCCTCGGACTCCAGTGCCAGATCGGCCAGCACATTGCGCATCAGCGGCTGATCGATCAACGGCCGGCCGAAGGTCATCCGGTGGGCCGTATGGTGCGTGGCCCGCACGAGCGCCTGCCGCATCGTCGCGCTCGACCCGAGGATGCAGTCGAGTCGGGTGCCGGCGACCATGTCGATGATCGTCCGTATGCCGCGCCCCTCGACCCCTAGCAGGGTCGCCCAGGAGTCATCGAACTCGACCTCCGACGACGCATTCGAGCGATTGCCCAGTTTGTCCTTCAGGCGTTGCAGCGCAAACGAATTGCGCGTGCCGTCGGGCAGGGCGCGGGGGAGGAGGAAGCAACTGAGACCGGCCGGCGCCTGGGCCAGGACGAGGAAGGCGTCGCTCATCGGCGCGCTGCAGAACCACTTGTGGCCACGCAGGCGATAACTGCCCGCGCCCAGCGGCCCTCGCGGATCCGGAGTTGCCGTCGTGCTGTTGGCCCGGACGTCGGAACCGCCCTGCTTCTCCGTCATGCCCATCCCGACGATGGCGCCCCGCTTCTGCTCGATCGGCACCAGCGCCGGCTCGTAGCTGCGGGAAGCGACCTTGGGCAGCCACTCCGTGGCCGCCCCGGGGGTCGCCGCGAGCACCGGCCCCGCGGCATACGACATCGAGATCGGGCACAGGTGCCCGTTCTCGACCTGGCTCCAGAGGTAGAAGCCGGCGGCCCGGGCCAAGTGCGCACCGGGACGGGCACCCGGAAGCCAGGGCCCGGCGGTCAAGCCGTGTTCGACGGCGACGGTCATCAGTGCGTGATAGCTCGGGTGGTAGACGACCTCATCGAGGCGATTGCCCCGAGGGTCGTGAGTGCGCAGGCGCGGCGGGAACTGATCCGCCTCGTCCGCCCACGCGGCTGCCGCTGCCGTGCCGGCCAGTTCCCCAAGGTGGCGGGCGTCGGGATCGGGTGCGCCCCAACGGGTCAGGGCATCACGAAGGGTGGGATCGGACGCGAAGAGGTCGACGCCGGCATACGGCGGGGGTTGATTGCGGACCTCGTGCGTCGCCATGCGCGCAGGATAGGCCGCGCCTGAGGTGAGTAGTCCTGCTCACGCGGGTGACCTGCCTCGCTCGGGACACTTCAGGCATGGCAAGACGTGCGTGGATCCTGGCCCCGGCCACCGCTCTCGCACTGGCGGGATGTGGCAACGTCGTCACCACCAAGATCGTCGGGATGGCGGGCCTGACCGCCGACGCGGCGGGCAATCCGGTGGTGATCGTGGCACCGTGCGGCGCGGCATACGACCAGGTCCAAGTGGTGGGGATGATCGATCGACGCACGGCTGACGCGACGGAAGACAACCCGATTCTCCTCGAAATGTCTTCGGGCACAATGCATTCCGATCCCTTCACGGTCTCACTGACGCGGCCCGGGCCGGGCTGGTCCTCGCGGGGGACCTACGAGCCCGAAGACCAGATCGGGATCTACGTCGGTGTCGGGTCGAGCACCAAGGACATGGGCAGCACGCCCGTTCAGATCAGCGCTGCTGACTACGAGCAGGTGAGAGCTGATGTGGTGATCGTGCGGGAGGGGGAGCGCTGGTCGCGCGCCGACTTCGACCGGATCGCCTGTGACCACAACGCCTGGCCGACTGTTGCGTCGTCGACGTCGTAAGCGTTCCGTTATCGCCCGGCCACCGTGTCGAGTCACAACTTTCCCTTGCGCCACAGTTATCTTGGTCGAATGGTGGAGGCGAAGGGTGCGCTGAAGGGTGCGCTCGCGCGGATTCCGGGGGGTCTGTGGCTCGCCCGGCTGGTTGCCGAAACCGTCCGGATCTGTTTGCGCTATCGCGTCACCGGTCTCGCCTCCGAGGCCGGATTCTTTGCGTTGCTGTCCTTCCCGCCCCTGATCCTCGGCCTCTTCGGCGGCGTCGGCTACCTCGGGCAGTGGCTGGGCGAGGTGACGATCGAGAGCTTCACCTCGCAGATCTCGGAGTATGCCGGCCGCTTCCTGACGCCGGAGATCATTCAGGACCTGCTGCTGCCGACGGTGACCGACGTCTTCTCCGGGGGGCGCGCCGACCTGATCTCGCTGGGCTTTGTGCTCTCGCTGTGGTCCGGCTCGCGCGCGCTGAACGTCTTCGTCGACACCATCACGATCATGTATGGCCAGTCCGGCGTGCGGGGGATCGTGCGCACCCGCGCGCTGAGCTTCACGCTCTACATCGTCACCCTGCTCGTCGGGGTCGTGATGATCCCGCTGGTCTTGATCGGCCCGACGCTGCTGGGCCGGCTGTTGCCGCCGAGCCTGGAGCTACTCGTCGGCCTCTACTGGCCGGTGGTGACGGTGCTCGTGGTGGCCTCGCTGACGACGCTCTATCACATCGCCACGCCCAAGAAGACGCCGTGGGTGCGCGACCTGCCCGGCGCCGTGCTGACCCTGGTGTTGTGGGCGCTGGCGTCGTGGTTCGTGCGAGGCACCATCGCGGCGTCGCTGGGCGGGACGTCGATCTACGGGCCGCTTTCAACCCCGATCGTGCTGCTGATCTGGCTCTATGCGATCGCCATCTCGGTCCTTATCGGTGCCGCCTTCAACGCGGCCACGCTGCGTGTCCAGCCCGTCGCCAAGGCGGTCGAGGCGCGCCGGGAACGCGCGGTTCGGCCGCTGACGCCCTTCCCCGAGGGGGACGCCGAGGAGTCGAAACTCTCTCGATTTGGGTATGTCCGCTCGCATGGGTTAATGTCTGTGCGCGCCAGAACGAAGCGAATGTCGGTTCCGGCGCATGCGGATGTAGCTCAGTTGGTAGAGCGCAACCTTGCCAAGGTTGAGGTCGCCGGTTCGAGGCCGGTCATCCGCTCGGAGGGTTAGCCGCCCCCGTTGGTGGAGTGGCCGAGAGGCGAGGCAACGGCCTGCAAAGCCGTGTACACGGGTTCAAATCCCGTCTCCACCTCACAGTAGGACCCTGCAAGGCCCCGGGCGATTGGCGCAGCGGTAGCGCGCTTCCTTGACACGGAAGAGGTCACTGGTTCAAACCCAGTATCGCCCACCATTCGAAACGGCCCCTGACCCACGCGAGTCAGGGGTCGTTTGGCGCGAGGAACCCCGTCGTGAGCCGTCCTGATTAGGGTGACGCAGTGACGCGCGCACCCCAGCAGCCCCGCAAGCCCCTCACCGAGCTCTGGCTTCGTTACCGGGCCTACCGCGGCCGCTTCGTCGGCGCGGTCACCATGTCCACGATCAACAAGGTCGCGGACGTCATGCCCGAGTTGCTCATCGGCGCCGCTGTGGACGTCGTTGTCCGGGGCCAGGACTCGTTCGTCGCCGGGCTGCTGGGCGTCGAGTCGCGCTACAGCCAGCTGGCCTGGATCGCCGTCTTCAACGTCCTGGTCTGGGTGATCGAGTCGGCGTCCGAATATGTCGCCGCCGTCCTGTGGCGCGGTCTGTCGCAGGGCATTGAGCACGATCTGCGCGTCGAGGCCTACGACCACGTCCAGCATCTTGATCTCGGTTGGCACGAAGCCCGCCCGGCCGGCGCCACCCTGGCGACCCTCAACGACGACGTCAACCAGCTCGAACGTTTCCTCGACGTTGGCGCCCCGGCCATCCTGCAGACATTCCTCAACGTCATCCTCGTCGGAGCGATCTTCGCGATCGCGTCGGTCAAGCTGCTGGTCCTGGCTTTCCTCCCGATCCCGGTCGTCATCGCCGGGTCGCTGCTCTTCCAGCGACGCCTCGAACCCCTGTATGCCGTGGTGCGCGAGAAGGTTGCCGACCTCTCCGGCGCGCTCAGCGCCAATCTCGCGGGCATCGCGACCATCAAGGCCTTCACGGCGGAGGAGCGCGAGCGACGACGCATCGACGCGGCGTCAACGGCATACCAGCAGGCCAATGTGCAGGCGATCCGCACGTCGGCAGCCTTTGTCCCGTTGGTGCGGATGGCGATCCTCGCGGGCTTCACCTGCACATTGCTGCTCGGTGGCTGGCAGACCCTCGACGGGCAACTCGCGGTGGGCCTCTACTCGGTGCTGGTCTTCATGACCCAGCGGCTGCTGTGGCCGTTGACCGATGTCGCCCAGGTCCTCGACCTCTATCAACGCGGACGGGCATCGACGGCGCGCATCCAGGACCTGCTCGCGGTCCCGATCACCGTCTCTGCGGGGCACGCTTCGCTGCGGCGCCCGGTCACCGGACGCATCGAGTTGCGCGACGTCCGCGCCGGCTATGCCGATGGCCCCGATGTGCTCCACGGGATCGACCTCCTGGTCCCCAGTGGCGAGACGCACGCCATCGTCGGCGCCACCGGCTCGGGCAAATCGACATTGCTGCGCTTGGTGCTGCGCTTCGATGATCCGCGGGCGGGCAGCGTCCTCTATGACGACCAGGACATGCGCAGTCTCGACTGGGACTCCCTGCGCGGCTCGATCGGCTATGTCGCGCAGGACGTCTTCATGTTCGCCGGGACGATCGCCGACAACATCGCGTATGGCGCGCCCGGGGCCACCCGCGCCGAGATCGTCGCTGCCGCCGAGGCCGCGACCGCACGGGAGTTCATCGAGGAGTTGCCGGACGGCTTCGACGCTACCGTGGGCGAACGCGGGGTCACGCTCTCCGGCGGTCAGCGTCAGCGGCTGGCCCTGGCCCGCGCCTTCCTGCGCACGCCGGCGGTTCTGGTGCTCGACGAGGCGACCAGTGCTGTAGACAACGAGACCGAGGCGGCGATCCAGCGCTCCCTGCGCGAGGCGACCTCCGAATGCACGACTCTCGTTGTGGCACATCGGCTTTCGACGGTGCGACACGCCGATCGGATTTGGGTGATGGACCGCGGCCGCATCATCGAGGCGGGCACGCACGATGAGCTGCTCGCACAGGACGGCCAGTATGCCGCGCTGTGGCGGGTGCAGACCGGCGGCCTGTGAGAGCCCTCACGCGGCAGCGGCTCCGAGGACGCGGGCCAGGGCCACGGCATACGCGCGCACGTGGTCGAGGTCGACCCACTCATCGACCGCATGCAGCCCGCCGCCGGCCGGCCCGCACACGAGCGAGGGGATGCCGGCCGCTTGCCACAGGGCGGCTTCCATCCAGTAAGGCGCCTCGAACGACGTTGCCGGAGCGTTTGTTTCCGCGTCCAGGGCAGCGTCGAGGCGATCGGCGAAATCGGCCGCGGGGCCTTCGGCGTCGAGTTCCCAGGCAGGGCGGTTGATGGTCAGGGCTATCTCGGCGCGCACCTGCCCGGCCGTAGCACGCACGGCGTGGAGGGCGGCGTCGATGTCGTCGAGGAGCACGCCGGGATCCTCGCCGGGGACCGTGCGGCGCTCGACAGTCAGGCGGGCCTCGTCGGGGACGGTGAAGGGTGCGCGTCCGGAGTGCATGACGCTGACGAGCAGTTCCCCACCCCGCTCCCGTATGCCGTGGGCCCGCCCCTCGATCGCGCCGACCAGGGCTGCTGCCTGCGTGAGGGCATTGACGCCCTCGTGCGCAAGAGAGGTGTGGGCGGCCCGGCCGGTGATCGTCACGTCGGCGACGGCATAGCCGCGCAGTGAGCGGCACCGGCCCAGCCACGTCGGTTCGCCGACCAGGCATACGGACGGGTGAATCCCGAGGCGAGGCAAGGCGTCCAGCACGGCCTCGGTGCCGAGGCTGCGATCCTCCTCGTCGGCCACGAGGGCCAGCAGGACCTCGGCGTCGGCGTCCCCGGCCGCCTCGGCGGCCACGACCAAGGCGGCGACACCACCGAGCATGTCGCAGGTGCCCCGGCCGTACATGCGGGTGCCCTCGATGCGAGGCACGAATGGCGCAACCATGCCGTCGACGCCCACCGTGTCCAGGTGGCCGTTCAGCACCACCGGGCGGGCGGCTGCCGACATCCCGCCGGGCCAGGCGAGCAGCGATGGCCGGTCGGGCACGCCGAGCGCGGGGACAACGAGCGTGCGCCAGCCACGGTGGGCGAACCGTAGCCGCAGATGCTCGACGATGGCCGCTTCTCCCCGTGCTCCTGTAGCCAGCCCCGGGTTGACGGAGTCGATCGCCACCAGTTCGCTCAAGAGTTGGATCGCGTTGTGCGACAACAGTTCCGGGTCGACTGGCGCATGCTCGAGCATCTGCTGAGTCTAGCCGGGCACAGTCGCTAGGCTGGACCGGTGACTCGTGAGCACCTCGACGCCGACCAGCAGGCACGGATCGTCGAGATCGCTCTCGACCTCGCGCGAGAGGGACGCACCGACGAGCTGGTCGAGTTCCTCGATCACGGCCTGCCGGTCGACGTCACCGGCCCCAACGGCGACACCGCGCTGATGCTCGCCGCGTATCACGGCCACGCTGGCCTGGTGCGCACTCTCATCGACCGGGGAGCAAATCTGAACGCGCTGAATGCGCGGGGCCAGTCGATCATTGCCGGCGCGATCTTCAAGGGCGAGAACGAGATCGTCCGGGCACTGGTCGCGGCGGGTGCCGATCTCGACGCCGGCACCCCCAGCGCGCGGGAGACTGCGGCGATTTTCGGGCGGGCCGAATTGCTCGCGCGCGGAGCCGGGTGATGGCCGCCGTCTACACACACCGGGTGAGGTATCACGAGACCGACGCCCAGGGCTTTCTCTTCAATGCCCGCTATCTCGAGGTCGCCGATGTGGCGATGACCGAATGGTTGCGCTCCCTGGGTTTCACGTATGACGCCTTGGTCGCCGATGGTCTGGATGTCTCGGTGGTGACGGCAACCATCCACTTCAAATCACCGGCCCGCTTCGATGACGTCCTGGACGTCGACGTGCGCTGCACTCGGGTCGGCAGGTCGAGTTTCGTTCTGGCCGTGCAGATTTCACGTGCCGGCGACGCCGTGGCGACGGTCGACCTTGTCTACGTCAACGTCGACACGGCCACCGCGACCTCCCGGCCGCTGCCCGAGTTCTTCACCCGCGCACTGGTCGACCCGCGCGACGGGCCCCGTCCGTAAACGCTGCTAACACACGTTAGGTGTCCTCCAGCAGGGTCTGCCGTGCTGGAGGACACCTAAGGTGTGTTAGCAGGGTTTAGGGTCAGGGGCGGCGCTCAGAGGAGGTCGCCGTCGAAGTCCGGGCCGGACTCCAGGCCGTCGGTGCCAGCCTTCGGGGCCTCCCCGGCGTCCAGCGCCTTGATGGCCGCCGAGACACCCTCGCCGTAGGCCGGGTCGGCCTTGGTGCAGTTGCCGATGTGGCGGTCGATGGTCTCCTGGGAGGCACCGCTGATCGCGCGCGCGGTGTTCTCGAAGAGCCGCTGCTGCTGCTCCGGCGTGAAGGAGCGGAAGAGCATCCCCGGCTGGGTGAAGTAGTCGTCGTCGTCCTCGCGGAAGTTGAAGCGGTCCGCGAGCGGGTCGATCCGCAGCGGGGGCTCGCGGAACTGCGGCTGCTCCACCCACCGGTCGTAGCTGTTCGGTTCGATGCCCGGCGTCGCCTCCGAGTGAATGCGCATCGCGCCATCGCGGTGGTAGGAGTTGGTCCCGGGCGCACCCTTGGGGGAGTTGACCGGGATCTGGTGGTGGTTGACGCCGAGCCGGTAACGCTGAGCGTCGCCATAGGAGAACAGGCGGCCTTGCAGCATACGGTCAGGTGAAAAGCCAATGCCTGGAACGACATTCGCGGGCGAGAAGGCCGCCTGCTCGACTTCGGCGTGGTAGTTCTCCGCGTTGCGGTTCAGCTCCCACTCGCCGACCTCGATCAGCGGGTAGTCCTCCTTCAGCCAGACCTTGGTCAGGTCGAAGGGGTGGAAGCGGTAGTTCTCGGCATCCGTCTCCGGCATGATCTGGACGTAGAGCTTCCACTTCGGGAAGTCGCCGGCCTCGATGGCGTCGAAGAGGGCCCGCTGGCTCGACTCGCGGTCGCCGGCAATGATGGCCGCGGCCTGCGCATCGGTCAGGTTCTTCAACCCTTGCTGTGCGCGGTGGTGGAACTTGACCCAGTAGCGCTCGCCCGCGGCGTTGTAGAACGAGTACGTGTGGCTGGAGAAGCCGTTCATGAACCGGTAGTCCGCGGGAATGCCGCGGTCCGACATCACGATGGTGACCTGGTGCAGAGCCTCGGGCAGATTTGTCCAGAAGTCCCAGTTGTTCTCGGCATTGCGCAGGTTGGTCTTGGGGTCGCGCTTGACGGCGTGGTTGAGATCGGGGAACTTCAAGGAGTCCCGGAAGAAGAAGACCGGCGTGTTATTGCCGACGATGTCCCAGTTGCCCTGATCGGTGTAGAACTTCACCGCGAAACCGCGGATGTCGCGCTCGGCATCCGCCGCGCCGCGCTCACCCGCGACGGTCGAGAACCGCACGAAGAGTTCGGTCTGCTTCCCGACGGCCGAGAAGATGGAGGCGCTGGTGTACTTCGAGATGTCATTGGTCACCGTGAAGGTGCCATAGGCGCCGGACCCCTTGGCGTGCATGCGGCGCTCGGGGATGACCTCGCGGTCGAAGTGGGCGAGCTTCTCCAGGAACCAGACATCCTGCAGGAGCATCGGGCCGCGGGCGCCGGCCGTGATGCTGTTCTGGTTCTCCCAGACCGGCGCGCCGGCGACGGTGGTCAGTGGCTTGGTGTTGCCCGACTCTTGCCGTGGACCTGCGACAGACATTGCGTGGACCTCCTTGCCAGGGCTTCTGCCCCGACATCTAGTTGCTGGTTGGTGGGGAAATCTGTTGGCACGCGGGGCAATAGCCCCAGAAGACGACCTCGGCTTCGTCGATGACGAAACCATGGTCGGTCGCCGGCTCGAGGCAGCTTCGCTCGCCGACCGCGCAGGGGACGTCGAGCAGGGTGCCGCAGCCACGGCATACGAGGTGGTGGTGATTGTCGCCGCTGTCGATCTCGAACAGGGCGGGGGAGCCGGCCGGCTCGATACGGCGCACCAGGCCCGCGTCCGTCAGAACGCGGAGCACGTCATAGATCGCCTGGGTCGACACCCCGCCGAGGCGGGCGCGGACCGCTGTCGTCAGACCGTCCACGTCCGTATGAGCGAGCGCCGCCAACTCGTGCAGCGTCGCCACCCGCGGCGCCGTCACGCGCAATCTTGCGCCGCGCAGCGCGGTGGCGGGTTCGGTGCCGAGGGGATAGGTCATCGCCTCCATCCTGGCCACAAGAATGGAACAAGTCAAGAGTTGGAATGACTGGCATCTCGTTTCATGGCGAGGCTCACATTCGATCCGCCCGAGACGACTGCCTGGTATGACTGTCGCCGTGAGTGTGCCCGTCCATACCGTCATCGACTCTCCGGTCGGGGCATTGACCCTGGTCGCCGAGGACGCGGCCCTGACCGGGATCTATTTCGCCATCCACCGCCGGCGCGACCGGTTGCCGGACTTCGGCGAGCTGGTCTCCAGCAGTGGGTTGTTCGGTGATGCGGCTCGCCAACTGGGGGAGTATTTTGCCGGTGATCGCCGGGTCTTCGACCTGCCACTCGCACCCCGTGGTGATCAGTTCCAGCAGTCGGTCTGGGCGCAACTGCGCCAAATTCCGTATGGCCAGACCCGGTCTTATGGCGATCTCGCCAAGGCGATTGGTCGTCCCGGCGCCGCGCAAGCGGTGGGCGCCGCCAATGGTGCCAACCCGCTCAGCATCGTCGTGCCGTGTCACCGGGTGCTCGGCGCCGACGGCTCGCTGACTGGGTATGCGGGCGGGTTGGGCCGTAAGCGCTTCCTGCTCGAGCTCGAACGTCCCGCCGCGGACGTCGAGGGGCGGCTGTTCTGAGGCGCTGCCCTCGGTGTCGCTCGAAGGCAGGCGCTCGGCGCGTCAGGCAGACTTGGCTCCATGGCAGCGACCGGCACGATCATCGGCCAGGACGGTCTGGCACGACCGGCCTGGGCGGCGACCGATCCGCTGCTGCAGGCCTACTACGACGCCGAGTGGGGCATGCCCGTCAGGGACGAGCGGGGGGTCTTCGAGCGCCTGACGCTGGAGGCCTTTCAGTCCGGCTTGTCCTGGGCGACGATCCTGCGCAAGCGCCCGGCCTTCCGCGCGGCATTCGATGGCTTTGACCCGGAGCGGGTTGCGGCATACGGGGATTCGGACGTGGCGCGCCTGATGGCGGACGCGGGAATCGTCCGCAACCGCCGCAAGATCGACGCGACCATCGCCAACGCCCGGGCCACCATCGCCCTGCGCGCCGCCGGCGGCTTGGCCGACTTCGTCTGGTCCTTCCGGCCCGCGACAACCCCCGCGCCACGCACGCAGGCTGAGGTGCCGACTCAGTCCTTAGAGTCCACGGCACTCTCGAAAGCCTTGAAGGCCAAGGGTTTTGCGCATGTCGGCCCCACTACGATGTTCGCGCTCATGGAAGCTATCGGCATCGTCGACACGCACCTTCTTGACAGCCACCGCCGCGGGACTTCGGGCGTGTGGCCGCCCTATCCCGATAGCGTGAGCGGATGAGCGACCCCATCCTGCCGCCGCGCGACATCCCGGCCGCACCCGCTGAGGTCGAGGCGCTGCTGGTGATCCTGCACCGCAACCGGCGCACGTTCGCCTGGAAATCTTTCGGCCTCGACCACGCGGCGATGAACCGCACGCTGCCACCGTCGACGCTGACCCTCGCCGGCCTGGTCAAGCACCTGGCCCTCGTCGAGGATCACTACTTCACCCATCAGCTGATGGGCCGCGACTACCCGGTGGTCTGGGCGCCGTTGGCAGAGAACGCGAACTGGGATTTCGAGTCCGCGGCGCTGGACACTCCCGATGAACTCCAAGAGCTCTGGCTCGCCGCCGTGGCGCGCTCCGAGTCGGCGACGCAGGAGGCGCTCGCGGACGGTGGGCTAGACCGGCTAGTCGCCGACTCCGGTGGTGGCGAGTCCTTCAACCTGCGCCGGGTGATGCTCGACCTGATCGAGGAGTATGCGCGGCACACCGGCCATGCCGACCTGATCCGCGAGTCGATCGACGGCCTGGTCGGCGAGGGCGCCCCGCCCTAGGCTCGCCCCACTCCGCCCGGCGTTGCTCAATAGGCCTCAGGGCGACCAGACGGATCCGGGCCCGTGTTTGCCGCCCGAGCGAGCGGCCCGGGCCGGCGGCTCACCAGTGCGCCAGGGTTTCGCCGACCGGGCAACTCGCGGTCGTGGTGTGAGCGGTGCCGACAAGGGTCGGATTCAACGGGCTTGGACGTTCACCTCGTACATCGAATAGCCGTATGCCGTGGCGCGCGCCGTCATGACCACGCGGACGTAGCGCGCCGACCGCGGCACAAAGACCGAGACATCGGTGCCGCCCCGCCCGCCGGTCCCGGAAGCCGCTGTGCTCCACGGCGATCCGTCGAGCGACGTCTGGATGCGATAGGCCTTTGCGTATGCGGTTTCCCAGTCGATGGCGACACGGCCCACCTGCCGCGCGGCGCCGAGATCGACGCGCCACCACTGGCTGTCGCTCCGCGCGCTCGCCCACCGAGTCGTCCCCGACCCGTGGCTGGCCTTGCCTGGCACGAAGCTGCCGAAGAGCGACCATTGCGTCGAGCTGGCGGTCGCGGCACGGCCGGCCGCGAGGTTGACCGGGGTGGTGTGCGCACGGGTCGCGGCCCAGCTGTCGAGATAGCTCTCGGCGCCCCGGGCGAGGTCGGCCACAAGGGCGGGACCGCCGACGATGCGCAGGTCCTCGACCCAGTCCGGCACCCACCCGTAGTGGGCGACGCCGTCGATGGTGTAGTCCCACGTGTGGCCACCGGTGGTCTGCCGGGTGACGGTGGACCCGCCGTCGAGAGTTGTGAACGGATACGTCACGCGCGCGGTAGCCGGCGGCGCGGGCGTGCCGCCGAAGCCGTTCATGTCCATCCCGAAGCCGTAGCCCCGGGCATACGTCGTCAACAGCGGCTTGGTGCGCTGCCACTCGGGCACGAAGCGCCGCAGAACAGGCCACCACCGAATCCCTCATTGGAGAAGGGATGGCTGTGCGCGTCGATGACGCCACGCACCTCGCCGGTGCTCGTCTTGCGGTCGTGGGGGCGGTCTGAGGCCCCACGACGCATGGGGCGGGGCGAGGGGCGAGTGGCGCGGGATTCTCGGATGAGCCAGCCGGCCTGGGCGGCAGGGGGTAAGGCCCAGGCCGACTGCTAGGAGTGAGGTTACCCGGAGAAGGGCCTGGTGTGGGCCGGTTCGGCGAAATTTCCCGGTACCGCGGGTATCGCCCGGATGACGTCGGTCACGTCCGGCCGGTGAATACGGCATCCAGAGCCGGTATAGCGCGTCGATAGTCGGTTAAGAGGGTGGCGGCGGTGCGGGTGGAGTCGACCAGGGGGTGTTGGGCGAAGGCGAGTTCGGCGGCGCGCGCTGAGCCCGTGGTCGCCGCCTCGATGGCGAGCCGGTCGACGGCCTTGACCTGCTCAACCAGGCCGCGCATCGATCCGGTCAAGGGCGAGGTGGGCAACGGGGTGATCGTGCCGGCGTCGACGTGACAGGGCACTTCGACAACGGCGTCGGCGGGTAGACCGAGTTGGGCGCCGGCGGCCACGTTGAGGATGAGCGTGGCATCGGCACCGCGGCCCAGAGCCGACATCAACTCCAGGGCCACGCCTTCATACCCTCCGCTGACGAGGTCTTCGGCCGCACGCTCATTCCCTTCTCCGCGCGCCGCGGCGAGATAAGTCGAATTGCGTTCGCGGAGAACGGCTTCCCAGGTAGTGAGCGCGGTGTCCGGCGCGAGCAACGCATAGCAGGCTGCTTGCTGGTCGCGTAGGAACTCCCCGCGGGTCGCGCCCTGCTGACCGGCGAGGGCCTCGCGCCGCAGATAGTAGTAGTGCAGGTACTCGTTCGGGATCGCGCTGAGCAGGCGGAGCCAGTCGGCACCGAAAATCTGCGTCTCCTCCAGCGGAGCGAGTGCGGCATCGTCGGCGAGCAGGTCGGGGAGCCGGTCGATGCCGTCGATAGTCAGGCGGTGGAGCCAACCGAGGTGGTTCAGGCCGGAGTAGTCGATCATGCAGTCGCCGAGGTCGTGGCCGAGCGCCCGGGCCGCGCGTCGGGCGAGGCCGACGGGAGAGTCGCAGATGCCGATGACCCGCTCGCCAAGGACCGCCGACATGGCCTCGGTGATCATCCCGGCGGGATTGGTGAAGTTGACCACCCACGCGTTCGGGGCGAGCCCCCGGACGCGGCGGGCCAGGTCGAGGGCCACCGGGATCGTGCGCAGGCCGTAGGCGATCCCGCCCGGCCCGGTCGTCTCCTGGCCGATCAGGCCGTGCGCGATGGCCACCCGCTCGTCGGCGACCCGGCCGGCGAGCCCGCCGACCCGGATTGCGGAGAAGACGAAGTCGGCGCCGTCCAGCGCGACGTCGATGCTGTCGGTCACCTCGATCGTCGGCGGATCGCCGTATGCCGTTCGGTCGGACTGCTCGGCGATGGCGCGCACGACATGCGCGATGCCCGCCAGGCGGAGGGGGTCGACGTCATACAGGCATACCGTCGTGATGCGTTGCGCGTGAGTGTCGGCGCACAGCGCGCGGTAGACGAGCGGGACGCGGAAGCCCCCGCCGCCGATGATGGCGAGTTTCACGATCACCACTATCGCGTGTTTGCCCGGCGTGGTCGGCGCGGCCTTGGATAATGGCGCGATGCCGGACGTCCGCTTCGATCCGCTGGCCGCGGGACGCACCCCCGACGGCCCGGAGTTCGACGTCTTCATGTCTGGCGTGGTCTTCCTCGACATCATCTTCACCGGCCTCGCCCGGCAACCCGGGCCCGGCACCGAGGAGTGGGCCGACGGGATGGCCTCGTGCCCGGGCGGGATCGCCAACCTTGCCATCGCGGCGCGCCGGCTCGGGTTGCGGACGTCTTTGGCGGCGGCCTTCAGTGAGGACGACTACGGCGACTTCTGTTGGCGCACAATGGAACAGGGCGAGCACATCGACCTCTCACATAGTCGGCGGTTTGCCGACTGGCACAGTCCGGTGACCGTGTCGATGTCCGTCGACCGCGACCGGAGCATGGTCACCCACGGTCATCCTGCGCCGGTGCCGATGGCGGATCTGATCGCCGACCCGCCACGGTCGCGCGCCGTCATGGTCGACCTCGGCGATGGCGAGGACGGGCTGTTGCCCGACTGGGTGGGGCGGGCGCGCTCGGCCGGTGCGCTGGTGTTCGCGGACGTCGGTTGGGACGCGACCGAAGCCTGGCGCGAGCAGGTGCTCGACCGGCTTGCGGTGTGCGATGCCTTCATGCCCAACGCCGTTGAAGCGATGGCGTACACGCGGACCTCGACCGCGCAGGAGGCCCTTTACGCCCTCGCCGACCGAGTTCCGCTCGCGGTCGTGACGAACGGGCCGCACGGAGCGCTGGCGATCGACGCGGGGACCGGCGAGGAGGTCTCCGTGCCGGCGTTGCGGGTGGACGCGCTGGACCCGACCGGCGCGGGCGATGTCTTCGGCTCGGCGCTGCTCATCGGGACGCTCGCCGGGTGGCGGCTGGTGGACCGGTTGAACTTCGCCAGCCTGTGTTCTTCGCTGGCGATCCAGCAGTTCGGTGGGTCATTGGCCGCCCCGGGCTGGGGCGATATCGCCGACTGGTGGCACGCGCGGGCGGCCGATCCGTGCCCGAGTGCCTATCACCAGTCGGTGCTGCGGCGCTTCGGCTTCCTCGAGGCGTTGATGCCCTCGGTGCCACCCGAGGCCTGCCGCCGCGCGACCGCGACCATTGCCCGGCGCGCCGACGTCCCCGGGCTGGACTGAAACCCAAACGTCGAGTGGCCGATTCAGCCCCGTCGAGTGGCCCATGTCGCTTCGCGACCGGGGCCATTCGACGGGGCTGAATCGGCCACTCGACGGGAGAACTTCGTGGGGTTAATCTCCGCCCATGCCGGTGCGTTCGACGCCTTCGACGATCCAGCGCTGCAGGAAGAGGAACATCAGCAACAACGGGGCGATGGCGACCAGCGCCGCAGCGAAGAGGTGGGACAGGTCGACCGACTGCGCGGTCAGGAAGGTCGACAGGGCGATCTGCACCGTCCAGGTGGTCTGCTCGCGCCCGATGACCAGCGGCCAGAGGAAGGCATTCCAGGAGCCGATGAAGGTGATCGTCCCGATGGCCGCGGCGAAGCCATATGAGTTCGGCACGACGACCCGCCAGAAGGTCCCCCAGTAGCCGAGCCCGTCCAGGAAGGCCGCCTCCTCGATCTCCTTGGGGAAGCCGAGGAAGAACTGGCGGAAGAGGAAGGTCGCCAAGGCCTGGAAGAGACCGGGGATGATCAGGCCCCGCAGCGTGGAGATCCAGCCCAGGGTCGAGACGAGCACGAAGCTCGGCACAAAGGTCACGGCGGCCGGGATCAGCAACGTCGCGGTGATCAGATAGAAGACCGCATTCGACCAGCGATAGGGGATGCGGGCCAGGCCGTAGCCGGCCAACCCCGACAGGATCAGCACGCCGAGCGTCTGGACGATGGCGATCGCCACCGAGTTGACCAGGCTGCGCGCCATCGGCAGCGCCGGGTCGTTGAAGATCGCGGTGAAGTTCTCCGGATGCCACGACGGAGGCACCCAATACCACTGCGGCGAGCCGAGATCCCGCTCCGACATCAGGGCATTGCGCAACAGGAGATAGAAGGGGATGAGGAAAAGGATCGCGCCGAGGATGAGTGCGGCATACCGGATCGCGGTGGCGACGCGCGCCCGGGGTGAGCGGTCGACGACGGCCATCAGTCCTCACCGCGCAGGCTGAATAAGCGATTGAACACCAGCGCCGAGAGCGCGATCACGAGCGTCAGGATGACGGCGCCGGCACTGCCGTGACCGAAGTCCTGACCCTGTCCCAGCGCCACGTAATACAGATAGACGAGAGGGGGGCGGGCATACGGCGGGTACTGGCCGAAGGTCGAGAGGATGTTGAAGAACTCATCGAACGCCTGGAAGGCGTTGATGAGTAACAGCAGCAGGACGGCTGCCGATGTCGGGCGCAATTGCGGCAGGGTGATGTAGCGGAACTGCTGCCAGGCGTTCGCGCCGTCGATCGACGCAGCCTCATACAGAGTCGGCGAAATCCGTTGCAGCGCAGCGAGGAACAGGATCATATAGAACCCGACCTGCAGCCACAGCCGCGCGGTGACGATGACCAGCCAGTACCACGGCGGTTTCGTGACCGACAGGAACGGGATGGCGTCGTGGCCGACCACGCCGATGGCGGCGTTGACCATCCCGGACGGCACGCCAGCGAAGATCGACATCTTCCAGATCAGGGCGGCCACGACATACGAGCACGCGGTCGGGAGGAAGAAGACCGAGCGGAAGAAGGTCTGCATGACCTTGGTGCGCGCGACCAGGAAGGCGGTGAGAAGGGACAGCGCGAAGGTCGTCGGCACGATGAACGCGGCGAAGACGATGAACGTCCACAGGCTCGATCGGAAGGCGCTGTCGCGCATCATGTCGAGGTAGTTGCCGACGCCGACGAACTTGCTTGGGGTGACGGTGTTGACGGCCTCGAAGAAGCTCAGATAGATCGACCAGAGGATCGGGATGTAGATGAAGACGATCAGCCCGATGACGAAGGGCCCGACGAAGACCCAGAACCACAGGTTCTGATTCTGGCGCCCGCGCAGGCGTTGCCCGAGCGGTGCCCGCGTCGCCGCGGTCACCGCCCGGGCAGCGACATCCGTGCCGGCCGGAGTGGCGGTCACGGCATCAGCCCAGGACGCGCTTGACCTCGGCCTCGGCGACCGCCTTGACCTTGGCGATCTCAGCCTTGGCGTCGGCGCCGTCCTTGACGACCTTGGTCATCATGTCGCTGAAGGCGGTGGCGCACTTCGGGGTCCACAGGATCTGGTTCTGGGCGTGGCCGAACTCCTGCGCGGCCGCGGCGGCGTCCTTGGCGGGTCCGCTCTGCAGCGTCTTCGCCTGGGCGGCGAGGCTCGCGCGCGCCGGGATGTGGAACCCGTATGCCGTGGCGAAGTCGAGTTGCTTGTCGGTCTGGTCGACCCACAGCCACTTGGCAAATTCCTTTGCGGCGTCGACATTCTGGGACTTGGCGTTGACGCAGGAGCCGTAGGCACCCACGACCACGGACGGCTTGCCGCCCGGCATCGCCGGCCACGGGATGGCGCCATAGTCGTCGCCGAGTTCCTTGGTGATGCTGGGGAAGGTCCACAGGCCGGTGAACTGCATGGCGGTCAGGCCCGAGGTCAGGGCGGACGCGTCATACCAGTCCTTCGGCGCGGCGAGCAGGAGGTATTTGCTCGTGAACATCTCGCGCAGCTTGCCCAGCGCGGCGACCGCCTTCTCGTCGTCGAAGCCGAAGGAGCCGTCGTCCTGGAGATAGTCCAGACCGGAGGAGAAGAGCATGGGCCCGCCCATCAGCCCGACACCACCGTCGTTGCCGAGGAAGAGGCCCTTGGTCTTGTCGACGGTGAGCTTCTCGGCAGCGGCGATCAGCTCATCGATCGTCGTCGGCGGGGTGACGCCGGCCTTCTCCAGGAGGGACTTGCGGTAGACGAGGATCTGCATGTCGATGACCTGCGGGATCGCCCAGAGCTTGCCGTCATAGGTCATCCGCTTGACCATCGCGGGGTTGAAATCGGACTCGGCATCACCGAGCAGGCCGGTCAGGTCGGCGACCTGACCGCCCTTGATCATGTCGATGGTCGGGCCGTTGCCGTATTCGAAGACGTCCGGCCCAGACGAGGTCAGCAAGGACGCCGCCGTCGTCTGGTCGTAGTCGCCCGGCTTCCAGGTCACCTTGACGTCGGCGGCGGTGTAGGCCTTGGCGTAACCCTCGACGGCGGCTTGTGTGCCTTCCTCGCCGTATTGGTGATACCACTGCTGCAGAACGGGTTTCGCGCCGCCGCCCGATGTCGCGCCTCCGCTGCTGGCAGTGCCGGCCGCCGAGGTGGCCGAGGTTGTCGTGGTGCGGCCGGTGTTGCCGCCACAGGCCGCGAGGGCCGAGACGGCCGCGAAACTACCGCCGAGCGCGAGCATCTGGCGCCGGTTGACGTGGGCCTGGTCGGACATCATTCCTCCACTGTCTTCGTGACGCCCGGGCGCGAGTCCGGGCGGCGGCACGCGGGTGCCGCACCCCGACAACCTAGTGCGCGGACCGGCTCGCGGCTGGGAAGCGCGCATCAGGCATGAATAACGATCTTGCCGCTTACAGCGCCGTCGGCGAGCTTGGCAAAACCCTCGCGGGCATCCGCCAGCGCGAGCACCGAGTCGATGCGCGGCTCGATGCCCTTGGCGACGACGAAACGAGCCAGGCGGCCGAGTTCGTCACGGGTGCCCATGGTCGACCCGATCACGCGCAGCTGCTTGAAGAAGATCTTGGTCAGCTCGGCCTTGGCCGGCGCGTCGCCCGAGGTCGCACCGGAGATCACGATGGTGCCGCCGGGACGGAGCGCGTTGACCGAGTGCGACCACGTCGCGGCGCCGACGGTTTCGAGGACGGCGTCGACGCGCTCGGGCAGTCGAGCCCCCGTTTCGTATGCCGCGTCCGCCCCCAGCGTCAACGCCAGGTCGCGCTTGGCGCCATCGCGGGAGGTCGCCCAGACCCGTAGCCCCGCGGCCGAGCCGAGCTGGATGAGCGCCGTGGCAACGCCGCCGGCGGCGCCCTGGACGAGGACCGTGTCACCCGGATGCACCGCGGCGTTGGTGAACAACATCCGGTAGGCCGTCAGCCACGCCGTCGGCAGGCACGCCGCCTGCTCCCAGCTCAGCCCAGCCGGTTTGGGCACCAGATTGGCGGCCGGGACAGCGACCCGCTGAGCAAGAGTGCCGGGGTGCAGCTCGGAGAGCAGAGTCCGGCGCGGGTCGAGGGTCTCGTCGCCCAGCCAGCCCGGGCTCGGGATCACGGCGTGGACGAGCACCTCATTGCCGTCGGGGTCGGTCCCCGCCGCGTCGCAGCCGAGAATCATCGGCAGCCGGTCCGCGGGCAGGCCGACCCCTTTGAGTGACCACACGTCGTGGTGGTTGAGGGACGCCGCGACAACGTCGACGATCACCCAATCGCCGCGGGCCTCGGGTTCGGGCTGCTCGCCCACGAGGAGCCCGCTGAGCGGGTCGGAGGTGGATTGGCTGACGGCGGCGGCGGCAAGCATTTCCTCACAGTAGTCGCCGGCCGGTCGGCCGGACGGGCCGAGGTCACGGGGAGGCGGCCAGGCCGGTGCAGGCGCGGGCTTGATCCCACACTGTGTGCAGGCGGTGGGAGTCCGCCGGTGACACCCGCGCCGGTATGCCGTCCCGTCCGATCAGAAGCGGCAGCCAGGTCGCGTTCGTGACCACGGGCGTCGTGCGGGAGCCCGGACGAGCAGCGCGGGCGGCGGCGGCGTCCACGGTCAGGGTGAGGATGCCGGTTCGGCTGTCGGGTTCCGCCGACCGCCACCACACGAAATTGCCGAGGCCGTAGGCGACGTAGGCGGTCCCTAGCCACCCGGCACCGTTGACCCGGTGGCTGTGGGCGCCGACGATGACGTCCGCTCCGGCTGCTTCCAGGTCCTTGGCCGTCGCGATCGACTCGCCGTCCGGGCATTGCTGATAATCGAGACCCCAGTGCAAATAGACGACGACCAGGTCGACTTCGTCGCGAATCGCCGTGACCGCCTTCACGATCCGGGTGTCGGGCAGCGCACTCGCGACCCCCGCTTTCGTCGCTCCGGCCGAGTAGTTGGCCAGGGTCATCTCGTAGACTTGGTCGGCGCCGAAGACCGCAATTTTCAGGCCGCCGACCGTGACCAAGGCCGGTGCATAGGCGTCGGATTCGTCCGTGCCGATGCCGACGATCGGTATCGGGCTGCTCGCCCGGGCGGCGAGGGTGTCGCTGAGGCCGTCGGGTCCGAAGTCGACGCCGTGGTTGTTGGCCTCGGTCAGGACGGTCAGGCCGGCGTTGGCGAGCGTGGTCAACGCGGAAGCCGGAGTGCGGAAGTGGAACTCCTTGCCGATCGGCGCGCCTCGCTCGGTGATCGCCGTCTCCAGATTCGCCATCCGCAGGTCAGCGGCGCCCCACAGCGGCTTCAGCGCGGCCAGACCCTCGGGGTCGCCAGCCAACGGACGCAAGTACTCCTCGAAGTGGATGTCGCCGCCGAAGGCCAGCGTGACCGCCCCTGCGGCGTCGCCCGGGGTGGCCGGCGCCACCGACGACGTGCCCGGATCCGAGGACAAGGCCGTGCCGGTCCCGTGGTCAGGGGAAGTGTTTGCCGCGCCGGGGCCCGTTGACGGCTCGGCGCTCCGGCTGGGCGAGGGTGACGATGTGCTCGCGACGCCGCTCCCTCCGCTCCCGCCGCACCCGGCGAGGGCGAGGACAGCCGCGGCGGCGAGCGCACGGCATACGGGACGGCGCATGACGGGCAGTGTAGGAAGCGCCGGAGCGCGGGCCGGGAATCCCGAGGGCATCCGGGCGCGTCGTCCGAGCCGCCAGAACGGGACGCGGCCTACGATCCCAGCGTGGCGTGGGCACGGTTCGGGGCGATGACGGCATACGACCCGGCCGATGTCGTCACCGATATCGACCGCATCGACGGGGGGTTCTGGGCGGTCGTCATCGACTTCGAGTCGACGATGACGGCTATCCGCTTCACGCACCGCGGGCGGCGCACGATGACCCGTCCGCCGGGAGATCGCCCGTGGACGCCGCTCGATCAGCAGTGGCGCACCAGCCTCGATCATCAGGCGTATGTCGGCGGGGTGACCCGCATCCGCGAACTCATCGCCGCGGGCGAGGTCTATCAGGTCAACCTCTGCCGCATCCTGAGCCACGACCTGCCCGACGATGCCTACCTGCCGGCCCTGGCGCGCCTCTTGCGCCGCGGCAACCCGGCCCCGTATGAGGCGCTCATCCACGCGCCGGAACTTGGCGTCGACATCGTCTGCGCTTCGCCGGAGCGCTATTTGTGGCGAGGTGGGGAGCGGGTCGTCTCCAGCCCGATCAAAGGGACTGCGGTGACGGCGGCCGAGATGCTGCCCAAGGACTACGCCGAGAACGTCATGATTGCCGACCTGGTGCGCAACGATCTCCAACACGTTTGTGAGCCCGGCTCGGTCGTCGTCGAGGACCTCTGCGGCGTCGAGGCGCACCCGGGGCTGGTGCACCTCGTCACCAATGTCGCCGGGCGCTTGTGCCGGGGCGTGAGTTGGCGGGACGTGCTCGACGCGAGTTTCCCGCCCGGATCTGTCTCGGGCGCGCCCAAATCCTCCGCCCTGACCACGATCACGGCGCTCGAACCGGTGCCCCGCGGACCCTACTGCGGCGCGATCGGCTGGATCGACGCCGATCGGGGGGAGGCGGAACTCGCAGTGGGCATCCGGACGTTCTGGGCCACGCAGGCATCCGGGCGCAGAGTGCTGAATTTCGGCGCCGGCGCGGGGATCACGTGGGGCTCGGATCCCCAAGCGGAGTGGCAGGAGACGCAGTTGAAAGCTCGCCGATTGATCGGTCTGGCGTCGGGGGGAGTGGCACCATGGACAGCGTGATTCGCGCGTGGGTCAATGGCGACCTTGTTGACACGACCGCTCCTGCCATCTCGGCGATCGACCACGGGGTAACCGTTGGCGACGGCGTCTTTGAGACGTGCAAGATCGAGGCGGGCGTCCCGTTTGCGTTGACGCGGCACTTCCGTCGGCTCGAGCGCAGCGCCTCGGGACTGGGGTTGGGACCGCTGGATCTGCCCTACGTGCAGAAGGGGATCGACGCCGTCCTGAGCGCCGGCGAACCGATCGACTTCGGCCGGCTGCGGTTCACGGTGACCGGCGGGCGGGGGCCGCTCGGCTCGGATCGGCATATGGACACTGAGCTGACGTATGTCGTCACCGCCGCCTCGCAGGCGCGCCCCAGCCGCGCGGCACACCTTGCCGTGACGCCGTGGACGCGCAACGAGCGCTCCGCCGTCGCCGGCCTGAAGACGACGTCGTATGCCGAGAATGTCGTCGCGCTCGCCTTCGCTCACGAGCGCGGCGCGATTGAGGCGGTCTTTGCCAACACCCGCGGTGACCTGTGCGAATGCACGGGGAGCAACATCTTCGTGGTGGTTGGAGAGCAGGTGTGTACCCCGCCGCTGTCCTCGGGCGCACTGGCCGGGATCACCCGCGAGTTGACGATTCAGTGGTGCCGCGACGCCGGCATACCGGTTGCGGAGGAGTCCTTGTCGCTGGGGGTGTTGCGCACGTGCGACGAGGTATTCATCACCTCCAGCCTGCGCGATGTGCACGGGGTGGAACGGATCGATGAACGGATCCTGCCCGCGCCCGGACCGGTAACCGCGCGGATCGCGGCGATCTTCGCGGAACGGGCGGCTGCCGAGGTCGATCCGTGATCGCTGCGGGGGAGCAGGCAATGGACGGGGAGGACGTGCACGAGACGGGGGTGGGCGAGGCGGACGGACGCGACGCTGGTGACCGGGTGCCCAGGGGCCGCGGAACTCGGGGGTCAGCGGTGGCCGGTGAGCCGGTGGACCGGAACGAGATCGCCCGCCACGACCGGGGCATCCTGCTCGATGCCGAGGACGACGACTGGGCGTGGCGGCGACGGCTGCGTTCGAATCCGGCGACGGCGCGGCTCTATCGGCTGTTCATCGGGGTGCTCGGGCTGGTCATCGTGGTTGGCGGGTTGCTGCTGGTGCCGCTGCCTGGGCCGGGCTGGGTGATCGTCTTCGCGGGGCTCGCGATCTGGGCCAGCGAGTTCGAGTGGGCGCAGCGGCTGCTCGACTATGCCAAGGACAAGTTGCGCGCGTGGAACGGGTGGGTCCGCGCGCAGGCGCTCTGGCTGCAGGCGCTCGCCGCACTCGCGACCATGGCCTTTGTGCTGCTGGTGATCTGGGCGATGCTGAAGATTTCCGGCGTGCCCGGGTTCCTGCCCGATGGCGTCGAGTATTTCTTGCAGAACACCCTCGCGATCTGACCCCGTGGAGCGGGCAAATTTCGCGCGCCCAGAGTGGAATCCGCGGCGCCCGGAGGGTGGACGTGAAGGTGGGCCCCATCGCGGACGCCCGCAGGGTGGACGTGAAGGTGGGCCCCATCGCGGACCCCCGCAGGGTGGACGTGAAGGTGGGCCCCATCGCGGACCCCCGCAGGGTGGACGT
>NZ_DAOQZV010000001.1:28907-34256 GCF_035343835.1 Nostocoides sp.
AGGGTGGACGTGAAGGTGGGCCCCATCGCGGACGCCCGCAGGGTGGACGTGAAGGTGGGCCCCATCGCGGACGCCCGCAGGGTGGACGTGAAGGGACTCGAACCCCTGACCTCTCGCGTGTGAAGCGAACGCTCTAACCAACTGAGCTACACGTCCGTGGCGCCGCAGCGCCAAGTGAGAATACCCGCCCGGGCGCGGCGACGAGAAATCGGCCTCTCGACGGGGCTGAACCGGCCTCTCGACGGGGGGCGGGGTGGGGCGGCGGCGAAATGGAGCGCTAAGCCAATGCGCAGGCGCAGTCGCGCACAATAGGGGTGTGCAAGGGTTCCTCAGCGGTGTGCTTAACCAGCCCGAATGGCTGATCTATCTGATCACGGCCCTGATCGTCTTCGCCGAGGACGCCCTCTTCGTCGGCTTCATTCTCCCGGGAGAGACCGCCGCGATCCTCGGTGGCGTGTCGGCGCACTACGGGCATACGTCCTTGGTGTGGATGATCGTCGTCGTCGTGGCCGCCGCGATCATCGGCGACACCGTGGGGTTCGAGGTCGGCAAGCACTTCGGTCCGCGCCTGCTCAGCCATGGCGGGCTCGCCAAGCACGCGCACCGCGTCGAGGGCGCCCAGAGCTTCCTGCGCCGGCGCGGCGGCGCCGCGGTCTTCCTGGGCCGGTGGACGGCCTTCTTCCGGGCGATGATGCCGGCCCTCGCCGGTGCCGCCCGGATGCATTACCCGAAGTTCGTGACGTGGAATGCCACCGGCGGAATCGCCTGGGGCACAACGGTTGTCGTAGCCGGCTATCTCGCCGGCGCGAGCTACGAGAAGGTCGCGCACCAACTCGGGCGCGGCACCGCGATCTTCGTCGCTGCCGTCGTGGTCGTCGGCCTGGTCCTCTGGCACTTCCAGCGCGAGCGCACCGCAGCCGCGGAGTGAGTGCTTTGATGGCCGTATGACCGTGCTCGCCGACCCGCGCGTCGTCGCTATCCGCATCCACCCGGTCAAGGACGAGCCGGGCGTGGAACTCGCCAGTGCCGTGGTCGAGATCGACGGCCTTGCCGGCGATCGCCGCAAGAAGGCGGCCGTGCATCTCGTGGGTCTGCCCGAGGCCGCGACCACACGGGCGAACCTCGTCATCGACATCCCGACCGATCGTCTCGCCGAGTTGGTGGGGCGCACCGTGACGGTCGGCAGCGCCACGCTCGCGATCACACGCACCGCCGGCAATTGCGCGGGGGTCTACGCCGACGTCCGGACGCCCGGCACGATCACCATCGACGACCGTTTCGACCTCGTGGACTGATCAGCCCTGAGCGCGTCCGCGCCGGAAAGCCGTGGACGTGCCGTGCCAGGCCAACTCCGTCAAGGCGTCGACCACGTCTTCGGCAGGGAGCTTCGGCTCGCTGTGCAACCAGGCCAGCACTCCGGTGCGGACCAGCCCGACCGTTGCCGCAGCCCAGAGATCCAGCGTCCCCGCGGGCATATCGGCAACCGCCTTGGCTCGCTCCAGCAAGAAACGAGTCTGTGCGGCAACAGATTTCGACACACGTCCCGGGCCGAGGACCGCGCCGGGCATCGAGGGTGCGCGGGTGAGGAAGTGATAGAGGTTCGCGTCCCGCTCGACGAAGCTCACGAACGCGGCAACGGCCGCGCGGATGACTTCACGGGGATGCGGATCGCCGCCGACAGTGGCAAGGGTCTGGCCCACCTCGCCGATCAGCAACTCCTCGATCCGGTCGACGATCGCCTCATGCAGCCCGGCCCGGTCGCCGAAGTATCGGTAGAGCACCGTCTTGGACGTCCCCGCCTCCGCCGCAAAGGCATCCATGCCCAGATCGGTGCCGTGACGGCGGATCGCCTCGATGGCCATCTCGATCAATTCGGCGCGGCGCGCCTTGCGCGGAGCCTCCCAACGGCTGCTGCGACCGTCGACCCGCGGCGGGGTGTGATCACTCACACGACGGAACGTTACCAAGCGTAGGCAGGTGTTTGTTGGCGGCGTGGACATTGTCTCGATCGACAACCTGTCCGATACTCGCCGTTCCACTTAGTCATGCCCCCAGGACCCCCGCGGCGGGCCGTCGTGCTCGGCGGCAACCGCATTCCGTTCGCCCGGCAATTCGGCCCCTATGGCGAGGCCACCACCAGGACATGCTCACCGCCGCTCTCGACGGCCTGGTCGCCCGGTTCGGGCTGGCCGCCCTCTTCGGGCTGGCCGACAAGATCGCCCTGGGCCAGATCGACGCCGGGGTCAGCGGGGGCGTGGATTCGGCCTCCGATGCCCCGGTCACGGTCAGTGAGCCGCTGCGACGCAGTCTGTTGCGCGCCGCAGCGGGCCGCATTACCGCTGCCAAGGCGAAGGCCCTCGCCGCCATCCGACCGACACACCTGGGCATCGCAACGCCGACCAATGGCGAGCCGCGCACCGGCCTGTCCATGGGCGAGCACACGGCGATCACGGCACGCGAGTGGGGCATCGGCCGGGAGGACCAGGACGCCCTGGCCGCCGCGAGTCACCAGCGGCTGGCTGCGGCCTACGAGCGCGGGTTCTTCGACGATCTGATCACGCCCTACCTCGGGCTGAGCCGCGATCAGAACCTGCGGCCGGACTCCACCCCCGAGAAGCTCGCGACACTTCGACCGGCCTTCGGCAAGGGTGATCGCGCCACCTTGACGGCCGGGAACTCGACCCCAATCACCGACGGCGCATCGACCGTCGTGCTCGCCACTGATCGATGGGCGCAGGACCGGGGTCTGCGGCCACTGGCGTATGCCGTGGACGGCGAGACCGCCGCCGTTGACTTCGTCACGGGGCGCGACCCACTACTCACCGCCCCGGTTTTCGCCCTGCCGAGACTGCTGGCGCGCACGGGGATGCGACTGCAGGACTTCGCACTCGTCGAGAATCCACGAGGCCTTCGCCGCCACCGTCCTCACCACGCTCGCGGCCTGGGAGTCCGCCGAATTCTGCCGGGCCCGGCTGGGCCTGGATGCGCCGATCGGGGCGCTCGACAGCAGGCTCCTGAATGTCAAGGGCTCATCCCTCGCGGCCGGGCACCCGTTCGCCGCGACTGGCGGCCGAATCGTCGCGTCACTGGCAAAGATGCTGCACGAGAAGGGAACCGGGGCGCGGGAATTGATTTCGATCTGCGCCGCGGGTGGCCAAGGTGTGCTGATGATCCTCGAGGCAGCGTGAGATGACGGACAGCTATTCGACCTTCGTCAACTCCGGGATCGGCGCCAAGCTTGCGGGCGCGTTGGCCCTGCCACGCCCGGCGGTGCTCCGGCGGCACCGGCCCGGTGCCCTGCTGACACCGGGTGCGGTGTTGGTTGGCGGGCACGGCTTCGCCTCACTGGCCGAGGAAGTCCGGAAGTTGCTGGGGGAGTGGGACATTCCCGTTGCCAGGCAGGTGTCGACCTCAGTCTCCGCGGTGGTGCTCGACCTGACCGAGCTCGCCACGCCCGCGGACCTGGAGTCAGTGCCCTCGTTGCTCGCGCCGGCCCTGAAGACCATGGCGCCGTCGGGACGCGTCCTGCTCATCGGACGCCCACCGTTGGCGGGTGGCCAGCCGGGACAAGCGGCGGCACGTGCGGCGCTGACCGGCATCGTGCGGTCGGTGGCTAAAGAAGTGCGTTCCGGCGGAACGGCAAACCTCATCTATGTCGCCGACGCCGGTGTCGCCGATCTTGCCGCACCGCTGCGGGTCTTCCTCTCCGGCCGATCGGCGTATGTCGATGGCCAGGTCGTCGAGGTCGGCGCGCTGCCGGCACCCACCAGTGGGCAGGTCGACTGGGAGTGCCCGCTCGCCGAGCAGGTGGCGGTCGTGACCGGAGCGGCGCGGAGGATCGGCGCACAGGTCGCGCGCGTCCTGGCCCGCGACGGCGCCCGGGTCGTGTGCGTGGATATGGCGAGCGCCGGAGATGCCCTGGCACGGGTGGCCAATGACATCGGCGGCTCGGCCCAACATGTCGCGTCACTTCCGCGGATGCCGGCGGTCGCATCCTCGAGCACGCGAAGTTGCGCCATGGCGGGCTGGACGTCGTCGTGCACAACGCGGGCATCACAAGGGACAAGTTGCTCGCCAACACCGACGCCGATCGGTGGTGCTCAGTGCTTGACGTCACCTGCTCTCAGTCCTGCGGATGAACGAACAAACTTCTGTCCGACAACGGAATCCGTAACGGAGGACGGATCTTCTGTGTCTCCTCGGTCGCAGGCGTCGCCGGCAATCGCGGGCAGACGAACTACGCCGCGTCCACGGCCGGCGTGATCGGATTGATCGAAGCCCTCGGCAGTTCGGAGGACGTGCGCGCCCGCGGAATCACCGTCAATGCCGTCGCCCCGGGCTTCATCGAGACCGAGATGACCGCGAAGATTCCCCTGGCCAGCCGAGAGATCGGGCGCCGCCTGAACTCTCTTGCCCAGGGCGGACTGCCCATCGACGTCGCCGAAACGATCGGGGGGCTGGCCTGGCCGGCCAATGCCGGGATGACGGGCAATGTCGTGCGCGTGTGCGGGCAGAGCCTGCTCGGTGCCTGACATGCCTGTGCAGACCCGGCGGCTCGAGAGCCTCCCGAGCCTTGGTGTCACAATGCTGCGCGGCGCCGTGCGGCGTCGCCGGGGACCGGTCGCCCTGCCCGAGCAGGCCCTTCGCGTCGATGACGTCGCGGTCGATCGCGAGCGCCTCGCGCGTTATCAGCGACAGTGCGGATTCCCGATGAACGACCTTCTGCCGCAGACCCTTCCGCACCTCCTCGGCTTCCCCCTCCACGTCACCCTTCTGGCCGACCCCGCGTTTCCGCTGCCCGTCCTCGGGCTGGTCCACGTGACCAATACGATCACCGCACATCGCGCGCTCGGCGCCGACAAGACCCTCGATATCAGCGTCCGCGCGGCCCATCTGCGCGCACATCCTAAGGGGCGGGTCGTCGACATCGAGACGACGGTCGTGGTTGCGGGAGAACGGGTTTGGGAGGGGGTCAGCACCTATCTCGCCCGCGGGGGCGGCGAGCCCCGCGCGCGCTATGACAGCGAGCCGGCCGCACCGGACGGCATACCGGCAACGCAGTGGCGGCTGCCCGCCGATCTCGGTCGGCGGTATGCCGCGGTGAGTGGGGACGCGAATCCGTTCCACCTGAGCGCGCCCACGGCGCGCCTGCTCGGGTTCCCCCGCGCCATTGCGCACGGGATGTGGTCGTATGCCCGCGTTCTCGCCGCCCTGGGCCGCCCCGCCGCCTACGCAGGGTCGAGCCTGGTCGATTTCCACAAGCCGATCCTCTTGCCCGGCACGGTCGGCCTGGTCGCCCGCCATGACCCGGATCGCACGGTTGCAGCCCTCGTCTCGGGACGCCCAGAC
>NZ_DAOQZV010000001.1:34356-57518 GCF_035343835.1 Nostocoides sp.
GCGGGTGCGGCGGATGAAGTCGGCGTACCAGTCGAAGGACGTCCGCGGGGTGCGCGCCAGGGTGTCGAAGTCGATGTGCACCAGGCCGAAGCGCTTGGTGTAGCCCTCGGCCCACTCGAAGTTGTCCAGCAGCGACCAGCAGAAATAGCCCGCGACGTCGACCCCCTGCGCCCGCGCATCGGCGACCGCGCCCAGGTGGCTGCTCAGATAGTCGATCCGCCCCGGGTCGGCCGCCACGCCGTCGGCATCCGGCGCCGCTCCGTAGGCGCAACCGTTTTCGGTGATGTGGATCGGCGGGATGTCCGGGTAGCGCTCCTTCATCTGGACGAGCACCTCCGTCAGGCCGGCAGGCACCACCGGCCACCCGAAGTCGGTGACCGGGTAGCCCTCGATCTGATGCATGGAGAAGGGCAGCCCACCGGCGGCGCCATAGGTGTCGTCGCCCGTGCCCGGAGCGCCGACGAGGGTCGGGTTGTAATAGTTGAAGCCGTAGAAGTCCAGCGGCGCACTGATCAGTTGCAGGTCGTCCGCGACCGGACCGGGCACCAATTCGGCGAAGGGCGCCGGATAGGACCCGAGCAGGATCGGGTCGGCGAACATCCGGTTGTGCAAGGTGTCGTAGAGCCCCGCGGCCGTCTGGTCGGCGTCGGCGTCGGACGCCACCCAGACCGGCGTGTGGTTATTGGCGCAGCCCACCGCCGCAACCCCCGCAGCCCGCAGTGCCGCAACGGCAAGTCCGTGCCCCAGCATCAGGTGGTGATAGACCGGCAGCGCGCCCATCCCCAAGGCGCGACCGGGTGCGTGGAGGCCGAGGGCATAGCCGAGGTTGGCGTGGACGACCGGCTCGTTGACCGGCATCCACATCGCGACTCGGTCGCCGAGCCGGTCGGCGAGCACGCCGGCATACATCCCGAAGGCCTCGGCCGTCGAGCGCGACAGCCACCCGCCCTCGGCCTCCAAGGTCGAGGGCAGGTCCCAGTGGAAGAGCGTGGCCGCGGGCTTGATTCCCTTGGCGCACAACGCATCCACCAACCTGTCGTAGTAGTCCAGACCGGCCTGGTTGATCGGGCCACGCCCCTGTGGCAGCACGCGCGACCACGACACCGAGAAGCGGTAGGCCGCGACGCCCAGCTGCGCCATCAACTCCACATCTTCGGCATACCGGTGATAGCTGTCGCACGCGACGGCCCCGGAAGAGCCGTCGACGATCACTCCCGGCCGGTCGCAGAAGTCGTCCCACACGCTGCGCCCGCGGCCCTCCGCATCGACGGCCCCCTCGATCTGATAGCTCGCCGTCGACACGCCGAAGAGGAAGTCAGCAGGCAGGGACATGGCACGACCTTTCGTCACAGGCGTTCATCACGAGACCGACCGGATCCGGCGGACCAGTAGCGCGCCGACCAGCCCGACCACGGCGGCGACGACATACAGGGCACGATAGCCCGTTGCCCGGGTGGCGAAGAGGGCGAGGACCGGAGCCGCGATAACGGGCGCCAGCACCTGCGGCAGGGCGTTGGCGATATTGATGACCCCGAGATCTCGCGCCCGGTCAGCAGCCGCCGGCAGCACCTCGGTGATGAGTGCGAAATCGACGGCGGCATAGACCCCGAAGCCCAGCCCGAGCAGCACCGCCGCACCCACCGCGCCCGGCCAGGTCGGCCGGAAGGCGAGGAAGAGGCAGGCCGCCGTCATCACCACGCCCGCGACGATGACGAAGATCTTGCGCTTGCCCAGCCGGTCCGACGCGATCCCGGACACGACCGCGGTCAGGCACAGGGCGCCCGCATAGATCAACACCAGGATGAAGACGTGCCCTTCTGGGTCGTCGACGCGGACCACATCGGTGAGGAAGTAGAGCAAATAGAGCGTGCCGATGGCGTTCGCGACGTTCATCAGGAAGCGGGTGCCCCACGCCCACGCGAAGTCCGGGTGGGCCCGGGGGCTGACCCAGAAGCCCCGGACGAAGGCACCCAACGCCAATGGCCCGCGCTGGTCGTCGCGCAGCGGCCGATCGCCGCTGCGCACCAGGAACAGGGACACCGTGACGATCACGAGGGCGGCGAGAGCCGCATACCCCGCCCGTATGCCGCCCGCGGCCGTCGCGACGCCGGTCCCGACCACGACCCCCATGGTCTGGGCTAGGCCTACCCAGCCGCTGACGAAGCCGCGCTGCTGCTCTGGGACCTGGTCGGGGACGCACGCGGTCAGCGCCGCGACCACACCATTGAGGCACAACTGCACGGCCGCCCACCCCACCACCACCATCGCCACCGACGACGCTGCGCTCAGCACCAGCAGCGCGAGAGCGCCGGCCAGCGCGCCACCGGCGATCCAGGGCAGCCGCCGCCCGAAGCGGGAGCCGGTCCGGTCGGAAAGTGCCCCCCACAGGGGCGTGCCGACCGTCGACATCAGCGCGCCCACCCCGGTCACCAGCGCCAGCACACTCTCCTTATGCGTCGGCGCGAAGTCGGCGATCTGCCGGGCAAGCAGGACCTGCAGCGGGCCGAAGAAGCCGGCATACAGCCCGATCGAGGCGATCGTGAGTCGAGAGACCCAGCCACTCGAGACAGGCACCTGGGGCTCGGCGAGGGCATCAAGCCCGGTCGGGGCGCCGGCGGGCGCGGGGAGCGTCATACCCGGGGAGCATCGTGGATGGTTACCGGTGAGTCAAGAAGCGGGGACGCCTAGGATTCCTGCATGGCCAGCCAGGACCCAACAGGGCTTCCACCGACCGGGGCCGCCGCCGAGCCCGGTGGCGATTTCGCCGGGTCGCAGGACGGCTTCGAGCGGCTCTGGACGCCACACCGGCTGGCCTACATCACCGGCGAGCGGCCGAGCGAGGGCGCCGGCGAGGGTTGCCCGTTCTGCGCGGCACCCGGCCGAGGCGATCGCGACGGGCTGATCGTCCACCGCGGCGAGACCTGCTTCGTGGTGATGAACCTCTTCCCCTACAACCCCGGTCACGTGCTGATCTGCCCCTACCGGCATGTCTCGCTCTATGTCGACCTGACCGACGAGGAGACCGTGGAGTTCACCGCGCTGACCAAGGCCGCGATCGCCGCCTTGCAAACCGCGTCGAATCCGCACGGCTACAACATCGGGATGAACCAGGGCGCGGTCGCCGGTGCCGGGGTAGCTGCCCACCTGCACCAGCACATCGTTCCGCGCTGGGCCGGCGACGCGAACTTCCTGCCGATCGTGGGTCAGACCAAGGCGTTGCCAGCGCTGCTCGAAGACGTCCGCACCCAAATCGCCGAGGCGTGGGCTCGCTGACGCGGGCCGCCGGTCACGCGAGGCGGGTAAAGGTGACCGCCACGGTCAGGATCGCCGTGCCGGCGCCGGAGTAGACCCCCTTGAAGGGCGACACGTCGTCATAGTCCCGGCCGCGGGCGACCACGACATGGTCGGCGCCCACGGGCGCGCCATTGGTCGGGTCGATCGGGATCCAGCCACCGTCCCAGAGCTCGACCCAGGCGTGGCTCTCGCCCGTGGCGGTGTCGCCGACCTCGGCGTCGCGCTTGGGGACGAGATAGCCGGAGACATAACGCGCCGGTATGCCGAGGCTGCGCAGGGCGCCGATCGTCACGTGCACGAAGTCCTGGCACACCCCGGACTTCTCCGCCCAGGCCTGCTCGCCAGAACTCTGCACGCCCGTCACCCCGGCGCGATAGGTCATCTCCGCACGCAGCTGCTCGGCGAGGGCGAGGGCCGCGTCGCGGGGTGTGGCCCGGTCGCGCACTCCGGCCGCCAGGTCCGCAATGCCCGCGCCCGGACGGGTGCGCGAGGTGACCATCAGCCACTCGAAATGCCGGTCCTGGACCGTGGGGTCGGCCAGCGCCGCCCACCCCGGCGAGAACGGCCACTCAGCGGGATCGGCGCGTTCGACCGTGGAGATCGCCTCGATGGTCAGCCGGTCATGGGCGGGCAGGCTCTCCATCGAGGTCACATGGGTCCCGAAGTGGTCGCGATAGACCGTGCTCCAGGTCAGCGGCCGGATCCGGATGCGGTTCTCCAGGGTCGTCTGCCCCGGCTCGTTGATCGGCGTCATCCGCAGCTCGTTGTGCGACGAACGGACGGGCACGTCATACGTCAGCGTCGTCGTATGCAGGATGCGATAGCGGCGCATGTCAGATCAGTTCCTCGGTCCATTCGGGCAGCGGCCCAGTCTGAAAGTAGCGGCTGCCGACGGCGAAGGCCGCGGCCGTGACCGCCAGCTGCACCCGTTGCATCTGTCCGGGCAGATCGTGCAGCACCTCAGCGACGGGACGGAACTCCAGCTCGGTGCGGACCCGGCCCAGCTGGCGACGCGCCTCGTCGGTGATCGCGGTGCGGCCGTCCTGGGGATCCAGGGCAGCGAGCCGGCCCTCGGCCTCGCGCAGCGCGAAATAGACCGACCTGGGGAAGGCCCGGTCGAGCACGAGGAAGGCAGCCGCCCGGTCGTCGGAGAGCAGGCCGCGTTGACTGCGCATGAAAGCCTGATGCGCGCCGCAACTGCTGAGCACGACCGACCACGGGGCACCGCCACGCGGCAACCCCCCGGCAGCCACCAGGCGCGCCGTCATATCGGCGCGCTCGAGGCTGCGGCCCAGGACGAGGAAGTCCCAGGCCTCGTCGTGGCTCATCGTGGAGTCGGCCACGCCGGAGATCAGGGCGGCGCGCTCGCGGGTCCAGGACAAATGCCGCTCGGTGACGGTGGACTGTCCGAAGTTGTGCCAGCGATGCCAGGTGGTGTTGATGGCCTCCCAGAGCTCGGTCGAGAGCGTCTCGCGCGCCCGGCGAGCGTTCTCGCGAGCAGCCGTCCAGGCGCCCCCGATCGAGCTGGAATGACCCGCGTCGAAGACGAGCAGTTGCCCGACCTCGGCGTATCCAGCGCCGTCGGCGTGCGTCGCCCCCATGACGGCCAATGTCGTGCGGGAGACCTCCTTCTCATTCGCACCCGGGTCTTCCAGCAACTGCAGGCGCAGGACGTCGACGATCCGGGCCGTGCCGTCGGCGCGCTCGATGTGCCGGCCGATCCAGAAGAGCGACTCGGCGATCCGGCTCAGCATGGGGCGCCGCCTTCGGTGATCCGGGTCTGTTGTTGTTGCTGCTGTTGGGCGCGCATCGAGTCCTCGGGGGACGCGGTCGGGGCGCTCATCACGACGACTTCGCGCATCTCGGCGCCCGCACGCAGCGGCTCGGGGGACGAGGTTCGGGTGTCGCGGCCGGCGAGCACCCAGGTGTCTTTGGACCCGCCACCCTGGCTGGAGTTGACGACGAGCTCGCCCTCGGGAAGGGCCACGCGGGTCAACCCGCCGGGCAGGACGCGGATGCGCTCGCCGTCGTTGACGGCAAAGGGCCGCAGGTCGACGTGCCTGGGGACAAGCGCGCCGTCGATAAAGGTGGGGACGGTCGAGAGCTGGACAACGGGCTGGGCGATCCAGCCGCGCGGGTCGCCCTCGAGCGCCGCCCGCAGGGTGTCGAGAGTCGCGCCGTCGGCGCGGGGGCCGACCACCAGGCCCTTGCCGCCCGAACCGTCCACGGGTTTGACGACCATCTCATCGAGATGGTCCAGCACATGGGCGAGGGCGCCCGGTTCGGCGCACCGGTGGGTCTCGACATTGGGCAGGATCGGGTCCTCGCCGAGATAGAAGCGGATCAGATCCGGCACGTAGGTATAGATCAGCTTGTCATCGGCCACCCCATTGCCCAGGGCATTGGCCACGGTCACCCGGCCCGCGCGCATCGCCGAGACCAGGCCGGCACACCCGAGCACCGAGTCACCGCGGAAGTGCACCGGGTCGAGGAAGTCGTCATCGACCCGGCGATAGATGACATCGACCGGGCGGTCGCCGTGGGTGGTGCGCATACGCACCTGACCGCTGACGCACACCAAGTCACGGCCCTCGACGAGTTCGACGCCCATCATCCGGGCCAGCAAGGCGTGCTCGAAGTAGGCCGAGTTATAGACGCCCGGGGTGAGCACGACGACGGTCGGGTCGGTCGCGCCGTCGGGGGCGGCCCGGCGCAGGGCGGCGAGCAGCATACGGGGGTAGTCGCTGACCGGGCGGATCCGCATGGTCGAGAAGGCCTCGGGGAAGACATTGGCCATGGCTCGCCGGTTGGCGATGACATAGCTCACCCCAGAGGGCACCCGGACGTTGTCCTCCAGCACGCGAAAGACGCCGGCCTCGTCCCGGATCAGGTCGACCCCGGAGACGTGGACGCGCACCCCATTCGTCGGCCGGATGCCCATGACCGCGCGGTGGTAGTGGGTCGAGGAGGCGATCAGGCTCCACGGCACGACGCCCTCGTGGACGCAGCGGGGCACATCGCCCTCGCGGGAGTACACGTCGTCGAGAAATGCCTCCAGGGCCGAGACCCGTTGCGCTACACCGGATTCGATGATCTGCCATTCGTGCGCCGAGAGCACCCGGGGAACGGCGTCCAGCGGGAAGGGACGCTCCACCCCGGCATGGTCGAAGGTGACGCCCTGGTCGATGTAGTTGCGGGCGAGCGTGTCGGCGCGGTCCTTCAAGGTCCCGGCGCTGATCGACCGCAAGGTGTGGTGGACGGCTTTGTAGGGCGTGCGCGGTACCCCGTCCTCGGCGACCATCTCATCCCAAGCGGCGCCCCTGCGATAGCCGTCGAAAAGGCTCACGGGCGACGTCGGCTCGGTCATGGTGAGCAAGCCTAGGGATGACGAGTGACCTCGGGGTCACCGCGATGTGACGGGATTGTTTCGGCCGATGCGCGCAGTGCGGCGGGACGCGACATACGGCGCGATGCGCTCCAGCGGCATGAAGGCGAACAGGCAGACGACCAAGGGCAGGAAGTGGATACGCAGCAAGTAGTAGGTGCTGGCGTGGAAACCGAGGAAGAAGAGCAAGCCGGCGGCGAGTGCCCGGCCTCGCAACCACAACAACGCGGGGGAGCAGGATTCCGCAACGAGGATGAGCCATTGGAGGGCGTGGGTCAGGGTGGGGTGCGAGGCGATCCAGGGCGCCAGACCGTTCGGGCGCCGGGTCAGCGCCCAGATCAAGGTCGAGCCATTGGCCCAGCCCCAGGTGCCGAAGCGCATCTTGGCCCAGGCGCTGAGGAAGTAGATGGCGACCGCGGATATCTGGATCATCCGGATCGCCCACCCGGCAGCCTCCGTGCGCACGTCGACATCGCGATACCGCGCCCGGCCGACCGTGGGCAGCACGAAGAGCGCGATGATCAACGCATAGTGATCGTGATCGATCTTGCTGTAGGAGAAGGCATTCGAGATCCAGTCGAGCATCCCGAACGCACAGATCAGGCCGGCGATCCGCGGCAGACGGCCGGTTGCGGCCACGAGGGCCGAGAGCAGGATGACGGCCAAGAGGACGCGGACGTAGACCGGGCTCGGGGCGGGCAGATGCAGCACCTGACGGACGAGCACCGGGTGGTAGAGCTCGACTGGGACCCAGCCGTGCGGGATCGGATCGGTGACGACCACGAGGACGTCGAAGACGACATAGAGATAGATCAGGGTGCGCAGCCACGCCACCCTCGCCAGCGCGACCGGAGCGAACAGCCAAGGTCGCAGGCCCGTCGCGCGGGCCCGGCTCCCCGTCGCCGGCGCGGTCACGGCCGCCCGTCCCAGGACTCGGGATCCTGCGGATCGCGGACCGGCCAGGAGGCGAGATCGATGATCTTCTCGGTGCGGGCCGCGTCCAGACGGGTCTGCCGGTTGCGCAGATAGACGGCCGTATAGCGCGGCGCGTCCGGCTCGCGGCGGGCGCGCAGGATGGCGATGGCCTGCATCCGGCTCGGCTCGCGGATGAAGCTGGGCAACTGGCCCTCGATCTCCGAGCGCTCGATGCCCAACCCCTGAGCGCTCAGCGCGACCCGCTCCAGGGTGCCGTCGGTCAGCCGGGCTTCCATGAACGGGCTGTTGACGATGCCTGCTTGGCCGTTTTGGACGAGGAAGGCGTACTGCGACATGGGTGCGAAGGGCCACCACTGGTCATTCCCGACGGCTGTCCCTGCCCAGACGCCGACGGTCAACGCCGCGGTCACAACAACCCGCCAGCCCACGGCGGTGGGGGTCAACCGGCCCCGGCTCCCCTCCTGCATACGGGCATGGTGTCATGGCACGGCGCGCGGACCGTGGCACCTACGGCGCGCGGGGGGTGCCCGTCGTTACGCTGTGAGCCACCATGCTCAATCGATATGCGCGGGCCTTTTTCACCAAGGTCTTCACCCCGGTTGCCAGGCTCTTCCTCGCGCTCGGCATCTCACCCGACGTCGTCACCATCGTCGGGACGCTCGGCGTGTGCTTCGGAGCGCTGGCCTTCTACCCGCGGCACGAGTTCTTCATCGGGACCCTGGTCATCACGGCCTTCGTCTTCTCCGACACCGTCGACGGCGTGATGGCGCGGATGTCCGGCCGCTCGGGTAAGTGGGGCGCGTATCTCGATTCCACCCTCGACCGGATGGGCGACGCAGCGATCTTCGGCGGCCTCGTCCTGTGGTATGCCGGTGGCGGCGACGACAACCTGATGGCGGCCCTGGCGCTGGCCTGTCTGATCCTCGGCAGCGTGGTCTCCTACGCCAAGGCGCGCGCCGAAGGCCTCGGTATGACCGCGAATGTCGGCATCGCCGAGCGCGCCGACCGGCTGGTCGCCACCCTGGTCACCACCGGCCTGGTCGGCCTCGGGCTGCCCGAGATCGTGCTGGCGACCGTGCTGGCCCTGCTCGCCCTGGCCAGCCTGATCACCGTGATCCAGCGCATGTGGGCGGTGCGCGTCCAGGCCCTCGCGGAGCTGTGAGCCGCGCGGGCGACCTGCTGACGGTCGCGGGGTTCCGCCTAGGGTGGGCGGTGGTGCGCGCGTTGCCGGAGGGCGCGGCATACGGGCTCTTCGACCGGGTCGCCGATGTGACGGTGCGCCGCGGCGGGACCGGGGTGCGGCGCCTACGCGCGAACTATGCCCGGGTGCGGCCCGACCTCGACGACGTGGAGTTGGACGCTCTGGTGCGGCGCGGGATGCGGGCCTACTTGCGCTACTACTGCGAGGCCTTCCGGCTGCCGGCCATGAGCGCCGCGGACGTGGACGCCAAGGTCACGGTGGCAGGGGAGGGGCCGGTGCGGGCGGTGCTCGCGGGGGGCGGGCCGGTCGTGTGCTTCCTCGGGCATCTGGGCAACTGGGATCTCGCGGGCGCCTGGTGCTGCCGGGCGCTCGGGCGCGTCGTGACGGTCGCGGAGCGGCTGGAGCCGGAGGCGGTTTTCGCGGAGTTCCTCGACTTCCGCACGATGCTCGGTATGACGATCCTCCCCCTGACCGGGGGCGGTGACGTCTTCGCGGGGTTGCGCCGCGAAGCCGTCGGACCGGTGGTCGTGCCTCTGCTCGCGGACCGGGACCTGACCGGCGGCGGGGTGGAGGTGGTCTTCTGCGGACAGCCGGCGCGGATGGCGATCGGGCCCGCTGCGCTGGCGCTCGCGGTGGGTGCGCCGCTCTTTCCGGTGACCATCCGGCATACGCGCCGCGGGCGGGGGTGGGGCATCGACATCCGTTTCCACGACCCGGTCGCCGTGCCGGCCGAGGGGACGACGCGGGAGCGCGCCCACACGATGACGCAGCGATGCGCGGACGCGCTCGGCGCCGTCGTGGCCGACGATCCGAGCGATTGGCATATGTTGCAACGAGTTTTCGTGGACGACCTCGATCCCGTTCGCGGGTTGGGAGAGGATCGGTGACATGCGCATCGGCCTGGTCTGCCCCTACAGCTGGGATGTCCCCGGCGGCGTGCAGTATCACGTGCGTGGCCTCGCGGGGTGGCTGCGACAGCGCGGTCACGAGGTGCGGGTGCTGGCCCCGGCCGAGGACGAAAGCGACCTCCCGGACTATCTGACGTCGTGTGGTCGGGCCGTACCGGTCCGCTACAACGGGTCGGTCGCGCGGCTGACCTTCGGGCCGGTCACCGCGGGACGGGTCTCGCGCTGGTTGTCGGAGGGGGACTTCGACGTGGTCCACCTCCACGAGCCCATGACGCCGAGCGCAAGCGTGATCGCCCTGTGGGCAGCGACGGGGCCGATCGTGGCGACCTTTCACACCTCCACCCTGCGCTCGCGAGCGATGCTCGCCGCCCATCCACTGCTGCGACCCTCGCTCGAGAGGATCACTGGCCGGATCGCGGTCTCCGAGGATGCGCGACGGACTGTGCGCCGGCATATCGGCGGCGACGCGGTCGTGATCCCCAATGGCGTGGACGTCGCGCAGTTCGCGGGGGCGACGCCCCGGCCGGAGTGGGCGGGTAGCCCGGGGCGGCCGACGATCGGCTTCCTCGGGCGGATCGCCGAGCCGCGCAAGGGTTTTGCGGTGCTGGCCGAGGCCTTCGACGCCTTGCTCGCGGCGATCCCGGGCGCGCGGTTGCTGGTCGCGGGCCCAGGGGAGCCGGCGGAGGTGGCCGGACTGATGACGGCGCGCGTCGCCGCGGCGACGGAGTTCCTCGGCGCGGTGGACGACGCGACCAAGGCCGATCTTCTCGCCTCGATCGATCTGTATGCCGCGCCCAATACCCACGGGGAGAGCTTCGGGATCGTGCTGGTGGAGGCCATGGCTACGGGGACGCCGGTGGTCGCCAGCGACCTACCGGCCTTTATCAGCGTTCTCGGCGAGCGACCCGGCGGTCGGGTCTTCCCAACTGCGGACCCCGCGGCCCTGGCTCGGGTGATCGTCGACTTGATCCGGTCCCCGGGAGAGTTGAGGGCGCTGGGCGAGCGCGCGGCCAGCCGGGCCGGTGCCTTCGACTGGGACCGGGTCGGCCGCGACGTGGTCGCCGTCTACGACACCGTGACCGTTGCGGCTGAGGCTGTGCGATGAGCGCGCGCGAGATCCTCGAGATCTGCCTGGTCCTGGTGCTGGCGGTCGCCTGGTATCTGTCCTACACAGCCGCCCGGCTCGACCGGCTGCACACGCGCGTCGAGGGGGCGGTGTCCGCGCTCGATGCCAGTCTCGTGCGCCGAGCCGAGGCCAGCCTGGAGTTGGCCAACACCGGGGTGCTCGACCCGGCCTCCTCGATGCTGCTGGCCGCGGCGGCCTCGGATGCGTTGGAGCGCACGACCGAGCACGTGGGCGCGGACCTGCTCGACGGTCAGCATTTCGGACGGCGCGAGGATGTCGAATCCCAATTGACCGCGGCCCTGGCCGCGACCATGACGGCCGATGTCCGCGCCGGCCTGACGGCGGACGACGGACCGGCAGGGGATGCCTGGGAGCGGGTGCTGGCGGCAGGTCGCCGGGCTCAGTACGCCCGGAACTTCCTCAACCAGGCGGTGCGCGATGTGCGCCGGGTCCGCCGCAAGGGTGTCGTGCGGGTCTTCCACCTGGCCGGGTATGCCGCCCTGCCGGACTTCGTCGAGTTCGACGACGCGCTGCCGGGCGATCCGGCGCCCTGACTACTGGATCGCCACAGTCGATGGGCGCAGGCGCGCGCGCCTCGACATTCGCGCGGCCCGCGGGGCGCGGCATACACTCTGGAGGTTCCGGGGCCGCCTCCTGGCGGGCCCACCCCATCCCTGAGAACGATCGAGGCGCACGGTCATGGCCGACACCACCACACCCACCAGCGGTGCCGAGACCGGCACCGCTCGCGTCAAGCGCGGCATGGCCGAGATGCTCAAGGGCGGCGTCATCATGGACGTCGTCACCCCCGAGCAGGCGCGCATCGCCGAGGATGCCGGCGCGGTGGCGGTCATGGCCCTAGAGCGAGTGCCCGCCGACATCCGGGCCCAGGGCGGCGTGTCGCGGATGAGCGACCCCGACATGATCGACGGCATCATCGCGGCGGTGTCCATTCCGGTGATGGCCAAGGCCCGCATCGGACACTTCGTCGAGGCCCAGGTTCTGCAGGCGCTGGGCGTCGACTACATCGACGAGTCCGAAGTGCTGACTCCGGCCGACTACGCCAACCACATCGACAAGTGGGCCTTCACGGTGCCCTTCGTCTGCGGGGCGACCAACCTCGGCGAGGCGCTGCGACGCATCACCGAGGGGGCGGCCATGATCCGCTCCAAGGGCGAGGCCGGCACCGGCGATGTCTCGAACGCCACCACCCACATGCGCAAGATCCGCGGCGAGATCCGCCGCCTGCAGAATCTCCCCGAGGACGAGCTCTTCGTGGCCGCGAAGGAGTTGCAGGCCCCGTATGAGCTGGTCAAGGAGGTCGCGCAGGCGGGCAAGCTGCCGGTCGTGCTGTTCACCGCCGGCGGCATCGCCACCCCGGCGGACGCGGCGATGATGATGCAGCTCGGCGCCGAGGGCGTCTTCGTCGGCTCCGGGATCTTCAAGTCCGGCAACCCGGCCCAGCGCGCCGAAGCCATCGTGAAGGCGACCACCTTCTTCGACGACCCCGACATGATCGCCAAGGTCTCGCGCGGCCTCGGTGAGGCGATGGTCGGCATCAATGTCGATGAGATCCCGCAGCCGCACCGACTGGCCGAGCGCGGCTGGTAAGGGTCCGATCGCGTCCGGCATCGTTCGCGACCCGGCCGTAGATGTCACCCAGTCGCCCCGCCGATAGGCAGTCCGCTCGCCATGGCTAGGGTTATAGGCCGCGGCCAGCCATTGGATGGGTGTCTCGCCGCCCCCGAGGTCGCGCACGATGGTCGGGCCGGCGATCGAGGTGACCAGGGCATCGAGCAAATCCATGATCTCCGCGGCGAGGAGGACGCCCGGCGCCGCCCACCGCAGGACGTATGCCGTTGTGCCCTGATCGGGGCCGCGTCGCCGACGCTCCCGGCCGATCGCTATCCCAATCTGCCGGCGATCGTCGGGGCGATGACCGCCGGCGGCGGCGACGAACGCTTCGCCTTCGGCGTCGAAGTCTTCATCGCTGGGCTCGCCGCCCGGGCCGGACGGGCGCCCTGACCGATCGCCGGGCCGCCGGCCCTCAGCCTCCCAGCAGCGCCGCCAGATTCCTGCGGTATGCCGTGAAGGCCGCCCGCCCGCCGTCGGTGACGTGGGCGGTCGTCACCCGTCCCGTCTTGACCGTTTCGACGTAGCCGGCCTCTTCGAGCTTGCGCAGGTGGGTGATCAGATTGCCCGGCGTGAGTTCTAGGAGGCCCTGTAGCCGCGCGAAGGACATAGTGTCGCCTGCCGGAAGCTCGGTCAGGATCACCATGAGCCGCAGCCGGACCGGGACGTGGATGACCGGGTCGAGGTCGGTCGCCGGCGGCGTCTCCCGTGTCATCGCCGCGTCACCGTCAGCCACCCGGACGCCGCCAGGAACCCGCCGCCCCCAAGGACGGCACGGATGAGCGCGGCGGGGACCGGGCCCGCGAAGCCCGCCCCTGCGGCGACGATGAGAAGCCAGGCGCCGCCTGCGCACCTGGAGCCAGATGACGCCGATGCCGATGGCGGCGGCGACCGTGACGAGCGCAGCGAGGACGGACCCGATGCCGAGGACTGTGCCGAGCCGGTGTCCGGCCTGGCCCCAGCCGAACCAGGCGATCGCCGCACCGGCGAGGATAGCTGCGCAGAGGGCGTTGTCCTTCGCGGCGGAGCCGCGCGGGGACGGGCCGGTCGGCGTGGTGCGCAGGTGGGCGTGGGTCGTGCTCGTGGTGAGATCGGTCATCTGTGGTCTCCTGACTTTGCGGCACAAACTTTGCACGGCAAAGCTCGCCTACTTTGCGAGGCAAAGTCGAGGATCGTCTGCCGCGCGTCTTCTCCGGTGAAGGCAGCGGGGACTGGTCAGTAGACTGCCGGCTGTGTCCGGCCGATCCCAAGCGCAGGTGCTGCCAGGAGTAGACGTCACCCTGGCGAGCCCCTCGCCCGCATGACGACGATCGGGGTCCTCGCGGTCCAGGGCGATGTCCGAGAGCACGTCGATGTGCTGCGCAGCCTCGATGTCGACGTTGTGACGATCCGCCGCCCGCAGGAGGTCGCCCGGATCGATGGCCTCATCATCCCCGGTGGCGAGTCGACGACCATGGACAAGCTCGTGCGTGCCTTCGCCCTCGACGACCCGCTCCGGGAGCGGCTTGCGGCGGGGATGCCGGCCTACGGCTCGTGCGCGGGGATGATCATGCTCGCCGATCGGATCGAGGGCGGGCGCGCCGACCAGCAGACTCTCGGCGGCCTTGATATCACCGTGCGCCGCAACGCCTTCGGCCGCCAGGTGGACTCCTTCGAGGCGGATCTCCACATCCGGGAACTCGGCCCCGAGCCGCTGCGCGCCGTGTTCATCCGCGCCCCCTGGGTCGAGGCGGTCGGCCCGCACGCGAGCGTCCTCGCGCGGGTCGAGGCAGGACCGGCCACCGGCGCGGTGGTGGCGGTCCGGCAGGGTAGTCTCCTGGCGACGTCCTTCCACCCGGAAGTCACCCGCGATCACCGCATCCACCAGCTCTTCGTCCGCATGGTCGAGGGCCGGCCGGTACTATCGCCCGACAGCCCGTAACAACCCGACTTTCTCGAAGGTGACGCATGTCCGGCCACTCCAAATGGGCCACTACGAAGCACCAGAAGGCCGCCAAGGACGCCAAGCGCGGCAAGCTCTTCGCCAAGCTGATCAAGAACATCGAGGTCGCGGCGAGGAGTGGCGGCGGCGACCCGGACGGCAACCCCACCCTCTGGGATGCGATCTACAAGGCCAAGAAGTCCTCGGTCCCCAATGACAATATCGACCGCGCCGTCAAGCGCGGCTCCGGTGCCGAGGCCGGCGGCGCGGACTGGCAGACGATCATGTATGAGGGGTATGCCCCCGGCGGCGTCGCGCTCCTGATCGAGTGCCTCACCGACAACCGCAACCGCGCGGCGGCCGAGGTGCGCACGGCGCTGACCCGCAACGGCGGCAACCTCGCCGACCCAGGCTCGGTGGCCTACATCTTCAATCGCAAGGGCGTCGTGATCGTCCCTAAGGGCGAGAAGAGCGAGGACGACATCCTCGAGGTCGTCCTGGACGCCGGAGCCGAAGAGGTCAACGACAACGGCGACTCCTACGAGATCGTCTCCGAGGCCTCGGACTATGTCGGCGTGCGCAACGCCCTCAAGGACGCCGGCATCGACTACGACTCCGCTGAAGCTTCCTTCGTCCCCAACCTGCAGGTCCCACTCGACCTCGAGGGCGCCAAGCGGATGATCCGCGTCATCGACGCCCTGGAGGACTCTGACGACGTCCAGAACGTCTTCGCCAATGGCGACATCTCCGACGAGGTGCTCGCGGAACTCGACGCCGAGGACTGAGCGACGCCGGCATACGGGCCGCGGGCGTGTTGACGGCATACCGGAGGCTCGTATCGCGTACGGTGGGCTACCGAACAGGTGTTCGGTGGCCCACGCGCAATTGCGCCGTCGAACTCACGAAGGAGGCAGCCATGCGAGTGCTGGGTGTCGACCCGGGTTTGACGCGGTGCGGCCTCGGCGTCGTCGACGGCAGTGCCGGCCGGGCCCGGATGATCGCCGTCGGCGTCGTCCGCACGCCCAGCGACGCGGAGCCGGGGGAGCGACTGGCCTATCTCGAGACTCAGTTGGGGGAGTGGCTGCGGCGTTTCAGTCCCGATGTCGTTGCGGTAGAACGGGTTTTCGCCGATGCCAATGTCGCATCCGTCATGACCACGGCCCACGCAACCGCCATCGCCCTGCTCACCGCGCACAAGCACGGCGTGCCGATCGTCTTTCACACGCCGACCGAGGTCAAGGCCGCCGTGACCGGGAGCGGGCGCGCCGAGAAGGCCCAGGTCACCACCATGGTCACCAAGATCCTGCGCCTGGACGAACCGCCCCGCCCGGCCGACGCGGCCGACGCCCTCGCGCTGGCCATCTGCCATGCCTGGCGAGGCAGCGCGGCCGCGCGCGTCGCCGCCGCACTGACCCCCGGAGGTATGCCGTGATCGCCAGCATCACCGGAACCATCGAGCACGTCGGCCTCGATCGGCTGGTCTTGCGCGTGGGCGGAGTGGGGCTGCTCGTCCATACGACCCCCGCGACGGCCGCCACCCATCGGGCCGGGACCGAAGCGTCGCTCGCGACCAGCCTCGTGGTGCGCGAGGACAGCCTGACGCTCTTCGGCTTCGGGACGGCGGGCGAACGCGAGATGTTCGAGACCGCGCAGACGGTGACCGGTGTCGGCCCGCGGCTCGCGCTGGCCATTCTGTCCGTCTTCAGCCCGGTGGAGCTAGCCGTTGCGATCGGTGCCGGCAATATCACCGCGCTCACCAAGGTGCCCGGTGTCGGCCGCAAGGGCGCCGAGCGCCTCATCCTGGAGTTGCGTGACAAGGTCGGTATGCCGTCACCCGCCGACGCGCCCGGCCTGCCCACCGCCGGGGCGCACGACCGCGACCAGGTCGTCGAGGCACTCGTCGGGCTGGGCTGGACGCAGAAGGCCGCCGGCGACGCCGTGGACAAGGTCGCTGCCGCCGACAATGCGCCGACCGAAGTGGCCGCCTTGCTGCGCGCGGCCTTGCGAGAGTTGGGCCGGTGAGCGGTTTCGCCAGCGAGATCCGGGAGGGCGCACCCGAGTCGGACGACGCTCGCTCGCCGGAGTCGAGCCGGGTCGTGGATCCGGCGCGCGAGAACGACGAGCAAATCGTCGAGGCCGCGCTGCGACCGAAGCGGCTAGCGGACTTTCCCGGGCAGCCGCGGGTGCGCGACCAACTCGACCTGGTGCTGCGGGCCGCCCGCCAACGCGGCACGGCGCCGGATCACATCTTGCTCTCGGGGCCGCCCGGGCTGGGCAAGACCACGCTCGCGATGATCGTCGCGGCCGAGTTGGAGCAGCCGATCCGGGTCACCAGCGGTCCGGCCATCCAGCACGCCGGCGACCTGGCCGCGATCTTGTCCTCGCTGGCCGAGCACGAGGTGCTCTTTCTCGATGAGATCCATCGGATGTCCCGGGCCGCCGAGGAGATGCTCTATTTGGCGATGGAGGACTTCCGGGTCGACATCATCGTCGGCAAGGGTCCCGGCGCGACGGCGATCCCGCTGGAGTTGCCGCCCTTCACCGTCGTCGGTGCGACCACCCGGGACGGCCTGTTGCCTGCGCCCTTGCGCGACCGCTTCGGCTTCACCGGCCGGCTCGACTTCTACGACCCGGCCGATCTGGCCCGGATTCTGCGCCGTTCCGCCGGGTTGCTGGCCGTTCAGATCGACGACGACGCGGTGGTCGAGATCGCCGGCCGATCGCGCGGCACCCCGCGCATCGCCAACCGGCTGCTGCGCCGGGTGCGCGACTGGGCACAGGTGCACGGCGACGGGCGGATCGACCGGGGGGCCGCCGCGGCGGCGCTGGATCTCTTCGACGTCGATCCCGTGGGCCTGGACCGCCTCGACCGTGCGGTGCTCGATGCGTTGTGCCGCAAATACGGCGGCGGCCCGGTCGGCATCACCACGCTCGCCGTCGCCGTCGGCGAGGAACCCGACACCGTCGAGACGGTGGCCGAGCCCTACCTCGTGCGCCAGGGCTTCCTCGAGCGGACGGCCCGCGGACGCACCGCCCTGCGTGCGGCGTGGACGCACCTCGGCCTCACACCGCCGCATACGGCCATCGGCCAGGACGTCCTGCCGTTCGACGGCGCCGCCACCCGCTTCGAGTGACCGGCCTGTTCCTAAACCCTGCTAGGCGCACTTAGGTCACGTTCAGCATGGTCGAACCTGCTGCAGGTGACCTAAACCCTGCTAGCAGACTTTAGGGACAGGGGGAACCACGGGCTCGGGCGGGCCGTTCACCTCGGCGGACGCCACCGATGGCCGTATGCCGCCCACTCGCCGACGCGGGGTCGGCATTCGTCCCGCTGCGGGGGCGTCGCCTAGACTCCGTCGGTGGCTCCCGCGTGAGCCGTCGATTCCGCACGCCTGACACCAAGGATTTCTCACGATGCATACGGGCTTGGCCACCGCCACCCAATCGGGCTCGGGCATGGGCAGCGTGCTTCTGCTTCTCCTGCCGCTCGTCCTGCTCTTTGTCCTGATGTTCTCCCAGCGCCGCCGCACCCAGGCGCTCAAGAATGTCCAGGCGTCCATCGGGGTGGGCGATGAGGTGGTGACGACGTCGGGCATGATCGGACGGGTTGCCGCGCTGGACGGTCAGGTCACCACGCTCGAAGTTGCCCCGGGTGTGCGCGTTCGCTTCGACCGCCGCGCGATCGGGTCGCGCTACCAGCCCGCGCCCCCGACCGGCCCCCTCGACCAGACCGGACCCGTCGATCAGGGGAGCAATTGACCCATGGCTCGTGCATCGACGCGCCCGACGCGCGGTCGCCCCGATGGTGCCGTCCGCACCCTTGTCACCTTCTTCGTGATGGTCGCAGCCCTGGCCGCTGTGCTCGGCGGCGCCGTGTGGAAGAGCACTGCCCAGTGGACACCGAAGCTCGGTCTCGACCTCGAAGGGGGCACCCAACTCGTCCTCAAGCCTCGGCTCGTCGGCGACCAGACGGTCACGTCGCAGCAGGTGGCCCAGGCCCGCGACATCATCGCCGAACGTGTCGACTCCCAGGGCGTCAGCGGCGCCGAGGTCACCACGCAGGGCGCGGACAATATCGTCGTCAGCATGGCGGGTGACCCCACCCGGCAGCAGGAGGACAGCCTGCGGCGATCGTCGGCCCTGCAGTTCCGGCCGGTCCTGACGGTGGCTGCTGGGACGCCTGCACCCACCCCGACGTCGACCTCGACCGGTTCGTCGACGTCCACCGGCACATCGACCAGCACCTCGACGGCGACCTCGACCGCCCCCAAGACCGGCGCGAATGCAGGCACCGGCACGTCGACCGGCACCGCGTCGTCGAACGAGCGCAAAGCCGCAACGACCGGATCGTCCACCACCAGCACGTCGGCCTCCAGCACCGACAAGAGCACGAGCAGCGCGTCGGGGAGCGCCACGTCGTCGGCCACCCCCTCGGGCACGCCGACCAGCGCGACCGACCAGGCCTGGGTGACCCCCGGGCTGACTACTCAGTTCGACGCGCTCGACTGCAGCAAAGACGGCGTGCTCGACACGATCATCGATGACCCGGCCAAGCCCTTGGTTACCTGCAGCACCGACAAGACGGCCAAATACATCCTCGGCCCGGTCGCCGTCGGCGGCGCCGATATCACCGACGCCCAGGCGGGCTACCGCCTCGCGCAGAACGGCCAGCCGACCAATGTCGTGGAGATCCAGCTTTCGCTCGACTCCAAGGCGACCAAGACCTATGGCGACCTGAGCATCGAGATGCTCAACCTGCCCAGCCCCCGCAACCAGCTCGCGTCGGTCCTGGACTCCAGCGTGATCATCGCCCCGCAGTTCAACGAGCCGATCACCAACGGCCAGGCCTCGATCACCGGCGGATTCACCTTCCAAGAGGCGCAGGAACTCGCCAAACAGCTGAAGTTCGGCTCGCTGCCGATCTCCTTCGACCTGCAGACGCGCACCCAGATCAGCCCGACCCTGGGTGAGGAGCAGTTGCGTCTGGGCATCCTCGCCGGGCTCGTCGGACTGGTGCTCGTTGTCCTCTACTCCCTCTTCCAGTACCGCGCCCTCGGCCTGGTCACGGTCGCCTCGATCGTCATCGCGGCCCTGCTGACCTATCTGACGATCGCCATCCTCGGCTGGGCGCAGAACTACCGCCTGGACATGGCCGGCGTGACCGGCCTGATCGTGGCCATCGGTGTCACCGCCGACTCCTTCATCGTCTACTTCGAGCGCATCCGCGACGAGGTCCGCGACGGCCGCACCCTGCGGACCGCGGTGGACACCGGCTGGAAGCGCGCCAAGCGAACCATCGTGGTCGCCGATGGCGTGAACTTCCTCGGCGCCCTGGTGCTCTACCTGCTCGCCTCGTCCAGCGTCCGCGGCTTTGCCTTCACCCTCGGCCTGACGACCCTCATCGACATCCTGGTGGTCTTCGTGTTCACGCACCCGGTGGTCTCGCTGCTCGCCCGGCGCAAATTCTTCGCCGACGGGCACAAGTTGTCGGGCCTAGATCCCGAACGCTTGGGCGCCAAGGTCCGGTATGCCGGCCGTGGCCGTATCTCCGCACCTCGCCGCGCCGCGGCTGAAGGAGGCCAGGCATGACGAGCTTCGCCCAGTTCGGCAACGATCTCTACACCGGCAAGCGGTCGATCGACTTCATCGGCCTGCGCCGCCGCTGGTATGCCCTGTCGGCCATCGGCCTGCTCCTCGCGGCCCTCGGTCTCGGCGTGCGCCACCTCAACCTCGGTCTGGAGTTCACCGGCGGCTCGGAGTTCCGGGTCTCGACGACCTCGGTGCCGGCCAACTACGAGCAGGTCGCGAGCGACACGCTCAGCAAGGTCGCGCCCGGCCACGAGGCCGGCGTCACCAAGCTCGGCAGCGACACCATCCGCCTGCAGACCGAGAAGCTCAGCGACGCCCAGAGCAATGACGTCCGCGACGCCCTCGCGACCGCCTTCAACACCCCGCAGGAGAAGGTCAGCGCCAACTTCATCGGACCGTCCTGGGGACAATCGGTCAGCAAACAGGCGCTGAAGGCGCTCATTGTCTTCCTGGTTCTGGTCTCGCTGGTCATGGCGATCTACTTCCGCACGTGGAAGATGTCGGTCGCGGCCCTCGTCGCGTTGATTCACGACATGGTCTTCACCGTCGGCATCTATGCCCTGACCGGCGTGGAGGTCTCCCCGGCGACCATGATCGGCTTCCTGACGGTGCTCGGCTACTCCCTCTACGACAACGTCGTGGTCTTCGACAAGGTCCGGGAGAACACCCAGGAAGCCTTCGCCAATCGCCGCATGTCGTATGAGCGGGCGGCCAACCTCGCGGTCAACCAGACCCTCGTGCGCTCGATCAACACCACGGTCGTCGCCCTGCTGCCGATCGCCGCGGTGCTCGTCATCGCCTTCACCAAGCTCGGCCCGGGCACGCTGCTCGACCTCGCGCTCGCCCTGTTCATCGGTATGGCCGTCGGTGCCTACTCCTCGATCTTCATCGCGACGCCGCTGCTCGTCACCATGCGCAGCCGGGAGGACGACGTCGTCAAGCTCGCGAAGCAGGCGGCGCGCGCCGAGACCAAGGCCGCGACCCGCGCCGCCGTCCCCGCCGCGTCGACAGCCCCGGCTGCGCCCATCCAGCCGTATGCCGGCGCCCCCACTACCGCGACCGCCCTCGCCGACGATCCGGCGGATGACGTGCGTGACGCCGCCACCGGTCAAGCGCCCGCGGGTGGCACCATCACCGGCCGGCAGGTCCACAAGTACGCCCAGCAGGGTCCGCGCAATCAGCCGCGCCGACAGCCGAAGTCCAAGCGTTGAGCGCCATCGCGGCCATCGTGGCCGGGTCACTGCGGGATGTTCCGGACTTCCCGAGCCCAGGCATCCTGTTCAAGGACATCGGTCCGTTGATCGCCGATCCGGTCGCCTTCGCCGCGGTCATCGAGCACTGGCGTGCACGGCATACGGGCCGTGTGGAGGTGATCGTCGGCATTGATGCGCGCGGCTTCATCTTCGGTGCCGCCCTGGCGCACGCGCTCGGGACCGGCTTCGTGCCGGTGCGCAAGGCGGGCAAGCTGCCCGGCCCGACGATCGAGCGCAGCTACGACCTGGAATACGGCAGCGCGACGCTGGCCATCCAGGTCGGGGCGATCAGCGCTGGTCAGCGCGCTTTTGTCGTCGATGACGTCTTGGCCACTGGCGGCACCGCCGAGGCGGCATGCCGGTTGGTCGAGGAGGTCGGCGCCGAGGTCGCCGGCATCGGGATCGTGCTCGAACTCGCCGGCCTCGGTGGTCGTCCGCGCCTGGCCGAGTGGGATCTGGAGACCCTCGCTACTGCCTGACCGGGCGATCGTCGAGCGCAGCGAGCTTGATCGTCCGGAACGACGCTGGCGTGAGCGGAGCGAACTCCGTCCCCGGGTCTCAGCGACCGAGCGGAGCGCAGGTCGATGACCGGGCGATCGTCGAGCGCAGCGAGCTTGATCGTCCGGAACGACGCTGGCGTGAGCGGAGCGAACTCCGTCCCCGGGTAAAGTCTGTTCATGGACGAGGACGGCGGTGCCGGCACTGGCACGACGAGCACGGTCACCACGGCGCGGGGACGCGCGCGGGCCCGGCTTGAGCGCTTCAGCCGCCCGCGCTCGGCGAGCATCAACCCGACACTAGAGCCGCTCTTCACGCTGGTTCGCGCCAGCCATCCACGCGCCGACCTGACCATCATCGAGCGGGCCTACGAGGTCGCGGAACTTGCGCACCGGGGGCAGATGCGCAAGTCCGGGGATGCCTACATCACGCACCCGCTGGCGGTCACGACCATCCTGGCCGAGTTGGGCATGACGCCCGAGACCCTGGCGGCCGCGCTCCTGCACGATGTCGTCGAGGACACCGACTACCCGTTGGCGGAGATCGAGCGCGAGTTCGGCCCCGACGTGGCGCACATGGTCAACGGTGTCACCAAGCTCGACAAGGTCAAGCTGGGTGAGGCCGCAGCCCAGGCCGAGACGCTGCGCAAGATGGTCGTGGCGATGGCCGGCGACATCCGCGTGCTCGTCATCAAGCTGGCCGACCGGCTGCACAATGCGCGGACCTGGCAATACGTCCCGGCCGCGTCCGCGGCGAAGAAGGCCAACGAAACCCTCGACATCTACGCGCCCCTTGCCCACCGGCTGGGGATGAACACCATCAAGTGGGAGTTGGAGGATCTCTCCTTCAAGACGCTCTATCCGAAGGTCTACGAGGAGATCAAGCGCCAGGTCGGGGAGCGTGCGGGGGAGCGGGCGGAGTATCTCGCCCTGGTCCAGCAGCAGGTCGAGGCCGACCTCGCCGACGCACGGGTCAAGGCCAAGGTGACCGGCCGGCCCAAGCACTACTACAGCGTCTACCAGAAGATGATGGTCGGCCAGCGGACCTTCGACGATATTCACGATCTCGTCGCGCTGCGGGTGCTGGTGGACACCAGCCGCGACTGTTATGCCGCGCTCGGGGCGCTGCATGCGCGATGGAAGCCCATTGCCGGGCGCTTCAAGGACTACATCGCCATGCCCAAGTTCAATATGTACCAGTCTTTGCATACGACGGTGATTGGGCCGAGCGGGCGGCCGGTGGAGATTCAGATCCGCACCTGGGATATGCACCGCCGGGCCGAATACGGGGTGGCCGCGCACTGGAAATACAAGGAGAACAAGTCCACCGGTCGCAATGAACTCGCGAGCGAGACCGGGCCGATTGCCGATATGCAGTGGCTCAAGCAATTGCTCGACTGGCAGAAGGAGACCGAGGATC
>NZ_DAOQZV010000002.1:0-18878 GCF_035343835.1 Nostocoides sp.
CGTGTGCGCGCAATCCGGTGTGCGAGAAGCGAACTCGGATGACCAGGAGTTAAGCCAGGGCGCCATGTCCGGCTTGTGGGGATAGAGCATGGCCGTGAACCGCCGCACACCGAACGCGCGCAAAACGGCGAGCCGATCGGCCTCGTCGAGTTTGTAGGTGATCGGCCAGCGCAGGTCGCTCGGGTGCTCGGCTGACCCCAGCGACTCGAAGAAGTGCCACACCTTGGCGAGCACCTGGTCCGGCATGAAATGCGTGTGGATGTCCACGAGTCCGGGAAGGCCGTGACGTTCCAGGAACGCGGCGACCGCGGCCGTCTGCGTCTCGATGCCGGCTGGCAGCGACGAGGAGCCCGGCCTCATGGCGATCGGAGGGGGAGGAAGGCGCGATAGGTCACCGCGGCCGCGCCGCTCGTCGACATGCAGTGGCTGGTCGACATTCACCGGGTCAGCATGGCAGGCGGTATGCCCGCCCTGCCGGCGGCGTCGGCTCGTTCGTGGAGGACGACCAGCATCCTTTGGGACTGCCAGGTGCCAGGCGTCCCAGAATGCCGGACGCAGGCCGGGGCGTTCTCATGGCAACTCCTTGGGGTAAAGAGCATTTACAAGTGCACGAGCATTTAACGAAAGTGCTTTCACTGCTAATGCAATGAGTGATGGGAGGAACCTGGTGACCTATGTCATTGCCAGCCGTGCGTCGACGTCAATGACCGAGCATGCGTCGAGGAGTGCCCGGTCGATTGCATCTACGAGGGCGGCCGGTCGCTCTACATCCACCCGGACGACTGCGGCGCCTGCGAGCCGGTCTGCCCGGTGGAGGCGATCTACTACGAGGATGACGTGCCCGCGCAATGGAGCGGATACATCCTCGACAACGCCGCCTTCTTCGAAGCAACCCTCCCCGGTCAGGACGAACCGCTCGGCTCGCCCGGTGGCGCCGCACGGCTGGGGCCGCTCACCGTGGATGCCCCTCTGGTGGCCGAGCAACCTCCCGGACCCCTGTCATGACCGCCACCATCGATTTCCTCACCCGTCGTCAGGAGCTTGAGGGACCCATCCTGTAGACGTTCGCAACACGTCCAAGCCCCGGGGAATTCACCCCAAGGCTTCCGGTCGCATGGCGGCCGATCCCCGGTTAGCCTCCTGAGCAGTCCAGATTCGGACGCCGGACATCCCGGTCCTCACCGCCACCGCCCAGGAGTCATCGTTGCCGACCCAACGCCCATCCATGCGTCGACCCTCATCCAGCCGCTTCGCCTTCGCTGCCGGCGCGAGTCTCGTGGCCGCGTGTGCGACCGCCCTACCCGCGCAGGCCGCGTCGCCGAAGATCGTGATCAATGAGGCGTATGGCGGCGGTGGCAACTCCGGTGCCACCCTCACCAACGACTTCGTCGAACTCGTCAACACCGGCGCCAGCGCGCTCGACCTGACCGGCTACAAGATCACCTACTACTCCGCGAGCGGCAATCTCGGCGGCACGTGTGCCATCGCGAGCGGGTCGATCGCCGCGGGTGGCTACTTCCTCGTCCAGCTGGCCAAGGGCACGGGCGGCACGGACGCCCTGCCGACGCCCGACGCAAGCTGCACGGCGCCCAACCTCAGCGGGACGGTCGGCTCGGTGGTCCTGCTGGCGAGCGACGGGTCGACGGTCGACACCGTCGGATACGGTTCCACCGCAAGCAAATTCGAGACCATGCCCGCACCCGGGACCGGGAATGCGACCTCGGTCAGCCGCACAGATGGCAAGGACACCGACAACAACTCCGTCGACTTCACCGTCGGTGCGCCGACGCCGCGGAATGCCGGCTCCGTCACCCCGCCCGACCCCGATCCAGTCGTCGCGACCATCGCCGAGATCCAGGGCACCGGGGCGGCGACTCCGCTCGGCGGGCAGCGGGTCACCACGACCGGCGTCGTCACCGCGTCCTACCCGACCGGGGGGTTCAACGGCTTCTACGTCCAGACTGCCGGCAGCGGCGGCACCGCGAAGGCCGCCGGCGAGGCGTCCGACGGGATCTTCGTTTATACCGTCGCCGCGCCGACGGCGACGATCGGAGACTGCTACACCATCACCGGCATACCGGCGGAGTTCAACGGGCTGACCCAGTTGACCAAGCCGGTGCTGACCTCCGCCGCCGACTGCGCGCCCGTCAAGGCAACCGCTCTCGACGCGCCACCGGTGACGGACGCCGGCAAGGAGGCCTATGAGGGCATGCTCGTCGAGCCCGCCGGGACCTACACGATCACCAACAATTTCGACCTCAACAGCTTTGGTCAGCTTGGCCTCGCCTCCGGCACCGAGCCGTTGTGGACCGCGACCGATCGCGTCGTCCCGTCCGAGGCCGCAGCCTTCGAGGCCGAGCAGGCCAAGCGCTACATCACCCTCGACGACGGATCGTCCTGGAACTACCTGACCAATGCGACCGCCAAGCGCTCGCCGCTGCCCTACCTCAGCCAGGCCACGCCGCGGCGCACCGGATCGCACCTCAGCTTCACGGCGCCGGTCATCCTTGACTACCGCTTCCAGTGGAACTACCAGCCAACCGGCCAGGTCGTCGGTGCCGATGCTGGCTTCGTCACCTCCGAGAACGACCGGCCGACGGCTGCCCCGGCGGTCGGCGGTGACCTGAAGATCGGCGGGATGAATGTCCTGAACTACTTCACCGATCTCGGTCAGGACGAGCCCGGCTGCCAGCCCTATCTCGACATCTACGGCACGCCGGTCGCCAGCAACGGCTGCCTGGTCCGCGGCGCCTACACACCGGCGGCCCTGCAGGATCAGCAGGACAAGATCGTCGCCGCACTGGCCGCGCTCGACGCCGATGTCGTCGGATTGCAGGAGGTCGAGAACTCCGCCCGCTTCGGTCATGATCGTGATGCCGCCTTGCGCACGCTCACCGAGGCGCTCAACGCCAAGGTCGGTGCCGGGACATACGCCTATGTCGCGAGCCCGCCGATCACCCCGGTCAGTGAGGACGTCATCCGGCCGGCCTTCATCTACAAGGCGGCGACGGTGACGCCGATCAACACCACGGTGCTGCTCGATAGCCCGGCCTTCGCCAATGCCCGCCAGCCGATCGGGCAGAAGTTCGAGGGCAACGCCTCCGGCAAGCAATTCGTCGTCATCGCCAACCACTTCAAGTCCAAGGGCTCCGGCGCGGACGACGGCACCGGCCAGGGTCTGTCCAACCCCTCGCGTGAGGCGCAGGCCCGCGATGTCACCGCGTGGGCCGACCAGATCTGGCCGGGCGAGGCGATCTTCCAGATCGGCGACTTCAACGCCTACTCCAAGGAGACGCCGGTCCAGATCATCGAGGCCGCCGGCTACACCGACCTGGTGCGCACGTTCAACCCCGAGTCGACGTCCTACCAGTTCGGTGGCCGCCTCGGCTCGCTCGACCATGCCTTCGCCAACGCCAAGGCCCTCGCCATGGTCAGCGGCGCCGATGACGTCAACATCAGCGCCGATGAGTCGGTCGCGATGCAGTACTCACGCCGCAACTACAACATCGTCGACTTCTACAAGCCGACGATGTATGCCGCGAGCGATCACGACCCGGTGCTCGTCGGTGTCATCGCGCCGAAGCTGCCAGTCATCACCAGCACCCAGGACTGCAAGCGCTTCGGCTTCACGGTCGCCGACTATGAGCCCGGTGACCAGCTGCGCATCGAGGGCACCTGGGTCAACCGGCCGCAGAGCCTGACCGTCGCGATCACCGCAGCCGGGTGGACCTCCGGGACCAAGCCCACGTGGAAGAACGCGACGGCGGTCGTCATCCGGGATGGCGTCGTGCTCGAGCGCACGCGCGTCTCGATCACCAAAGAGGCGAGCTGCCGGCCCAACTGACCGGCCCGACGCGGACCCACAACGCGGTCCGGCTGCCCATCCGCAGCCGGGCCGCGGCCATGCGGCCATCGGGTGCGCGTCGCTTTGTCCGGTCCGTGCCACGTTCCGGATGGCTTTTTACGGCTACGGTTAAAAGTATGGAAGCCATCCAGCGAGGCCACGCAGGGGCGCCGCGAGGCCAGACCATCGTGCTCAACGACGCCTTCATCGAGCAGGTAGGCGAGGCAGGCGTGGCCCGTTATGTCGAGGTGCTCGCCGCGGCCGATAGACACGCCGCTGATCACAGCGAGGACGAGGTCATCGCCTTCCTGCGCGACCACCTGGACGGCACGATCCTCGAGCGTGCGAAGACGACCTATGAGGTGCTCGCCGGCATGCTCCACGACAACGAGGGCGTGCTCTCGGTGGTCACCAATGAGGGGAGAGTCCTGCTCGGGGATCCGGATGCCGGGCCCACCGAGGCGGTGCCGAGCGTGCGGGGCACCGAGGACCCGGCCGACCCGGAACGGCCTGTCTACTCCTGACCGGCCCGGGCGTTAGCCCTCGTTGACCTTCGGCATGATCTCCTCGACCAACTGCTTCATGTCGTCCATCGTCTTCGACACCGGGACGTCGGCGAAGGGCGGCCAGAGCATAGGCATGGTCAGGCCGGCGTCGCGATAGCGCTTGAGCATGTCGGTGATCTGTCCTGCGGTGCCGGCGAGCAGGTTGCTGCCCTTGCCCATATTGCTCTGGTCGGTCTCGGTGTCGGTGATGACGAACCAGATCATCGAGCTGATCTCCAGGTCGTCCATCGAGTGGTCCGTGTCCAGCTTGTCGAGCTCGGCCTGGATGGCGCCGCGCCACATCTGCAACTCCTCGGGCGAGTCCTGGATGCCGATCCACCCCGAGAGGTTGTACTTGGCGATGCGGTTCGCCGACCGCTTGGGGTCCTTGAGGCCGCTGAAGAAGATCGGGGGATGCGGCTTTTGCACCGGCTTCGCGCCGAAGCCGCAGCGGTCGAAGTCCGCGAACTCGCCGTGGTATTCGAAGATGTCGTTGGTCCAGATCCCCTGCATGATCTCCAGGGTTTCCCGCACGTGCGTATGCCGTCGCGGGAAGATGTGCGATGCGCTCGCCGCAGCGAATTCCTCGGGCATCCAGCCGGCACCGACGCCCACATTGAGCCGGCCGTTGCTGAGATGGTCGACGGTCGCAAGCTCGGTGGCCAGGACCGCGGGCGCGCGGTAGGGCGTGTCCGTGATGCTCATCCCGATCCGCAGCTTGGCGGTCTTGGCGGCCAGCCAGGGGATCAGCGGCCAGCCCTGGAGAAACTCGCCGTGGGAGGTGACCGGGAGTTGCTTGGGGAAGCCCGGGATCATGCCGAAGGCATACTGCAACTCGCCGCGATCGGAGGCCTCGGGAACAACGATCCGGTCGAGCGTCCATACGGAATCAAAGTCGAGCTCCTCCGCGAGGGCGGTGAGATCTTCAAGCTCCTTGACGGAGACCTTGTCGCGGAAGTTCGGCAGGTACAGGGCGAGCTTCATGCAGGCTCCATTTCGATCGCAGCATCGTCGGTACGTCAGGTCACGGTGGCACAACACCGAGGTCGGCACAAGACCCTTGACTAATGTCCAGGCAATGGTTCCGCGCGCAGCCGCTCACGCAGTTCTCGCTTGACGACCTTGCCGTAGTTGTTGGTCGGCAGCGCGTCGACGAAGCGGTACTCCTTCGGCCGCTTGTAACGCGCCAACGCGGCCAGACAGGACGCGTCGAGGTCGGCGGTTTCCGGAGGCGCGGCGGGGTCGCTCGGCACGACGAAGGCGACGATCGCCTCACCCCACTCGGAATCCGGCTTGCCGACCACGGCCACATCCCGTATGCCGTTGTGCCGCAATAGAGTTTCCTCCACTTCGCGCGGATAGACGTTCATCCCACCGGTGATGATCAGGTCCTTGGACCGGTCGTGGAGAGTGAGGTAACCCTCGCTGTCGAAGCTTCCGATATCGCCGGTATGCAGCCATCCGTCGCGGATGGTCTCGGCCGTCGCCGCGGGCTCATGCCAGTAGCCGCTCATGACGACCTCGCCCCGGACGACGATCTCGCCCGGTTCCCCGGTCGCGACCTCCGCGCCCTGCTCGTCGACGATGCGCACCTCGACATCCGTGCGTGTGGTGCCGACACTGCCCATGTGCGCGGCCCAACGGGCATGCTCGCGGTCCGCGTGGGCAGCCCGGGGCAATGCGGTGATCGTCATCGGCGACTCGCCCTGGCCATAGATCTGGGCGAGCTTGGGACCAAAGGTCACCAACGCCATCTCTAGGTCCGCGAGATACATCGGCGCCCCGCCGTAGATGATCGTCTTGAGGTTGCCGAGATCGGCGGAGCGGAGCGCCGGGTCGCTGGCCAGCCGCTTGACCATCGTCGGTGCAGCAAAGAAGGACAAGCCCGGCCAGCGCTCGATGAGCGCGGCGATCTCGGCGCCGTCGACTCCCCCGGATGTCGGGATCACGCTGACCGCGCCCTTGGCAATATGGGGCAATCCGTAGAGACCGGAGCCATGAGAGAGCGGTGCGGCGTGCAGGATGCTGTCGTCCGGCCCGATTACATCGATGTCGGCGAAGTAACTGAGCGAAGACATCAGCAGATTGCCGTGGGTGAGCGTGGCGCCCTTGGGGCGGCCGGTGGTCCCGCTGGTGTAGAAGAGCCACGCCGGCTCATCCGAGCACCGATCGACCAGCGCCCGTTCAGCAGACTCGCACAGTCGTGCCCAGTCCGCCCCCGGGGCGACGATCGCCGCCTGGACGTCATCGACCGTGGTGACGAGCGGGGCGACATCGTCGGCGTGCTCGGGGTCGGTCAGGACCAGGCGCGACCCGCTGTGCCTGAGGATGTAGGCGATCTCGTCAGGATGCAGGCGGGCGTTGACCGGCACTGCGACGAGACCGGCGTGCCAGATGCCGAACAGGGCTTCGAGGTATTCGGGGCGGTTACGCATGACAATGGCCACCCGATCGCCTTGTCCGAGAGCGTATTCCACAGCAAGGCCACCGGCGATGGCCCGGGTCGTCGCGGCCCACTGCGCCCACGTCGCAAAGACCGTAGCGCCGACGGCAAGGGCCGGGCTGTCCGGTCGCAGGCGCCCATTGCGTTGGACCCACGTCGCGAGGTTCATCGACGTGGCCACCGACTTCTGCTCATCACGGCGTCATGGTAGGGCTCTCACCGGGCCGCCGGAAGGGGCAAGATGAGGGGGTGGAGCGGCATACGGCATAGGGGGTAGAGGCGTGAGGCTCGCGAGCCCGCAGGCCCGACAGCGGCTCGCCGCGGCCGACCACGGCGTGCTGTGCACGGTGCACCATGAGCGCGGGGCCGACGCGGTGCCGGTGGTGTTCGCGGTGATCGGCGATCACCTGGCCGTGCCGATCGATCGGGTGAAGCCGAAGAGCACTGTGCGTCTGCAGCGGGAACGCAATCTCGCGACCGACCCCCGGGCAACATTGCTGGTCGAGCAGTGGGATGCCGAGGACTGGTCGCGTTTGTGGTGGGTGCGTGCCGAATTACGTTGGGCGCCAGAGGTTCCCGAAACCCTCCGCGACTCGCTGACGGAGGGGCTGGCCACGAAGTATCCGCAGTATGCAGACCGGCCGTTCACCGGCGTGCTCGTCCTCGAGATCGTCGCCGTGACGGGCTGGGCGGCGACGGCGCCGCGACCGACGAGCTGAGCCGCCTGCCGCTGGCCTCATTTCGGCCCAGCGCGAGTGAGATGAGCGGACGGGGTTGCCCGTGCTGGCGCTCGGTCGTCGGATCGCGTCATGCGAGGTCGCCGATCTCATGGATGAGGAATGACTGATCTCCTCGATGCCCACGTCGTGATCGCGCTCGCCGTCGCCGAACATGAGCACCACAGCCGCACCGTGGCGTGGCTCGGCGACTGTTCCATGAATTAGCGCCTGTGTTACGAAACCACTGACGCACAGCGGTCCGCGCGAAGTGCGACGTTCAGCTGGCGATATGGACCACGGCGTCGCCGCGGTGGACGACGGGTGCTTCGGTCCGGCCGATGACCACGCCGCTGCGGGAGGCATAGACGGCGCGCAAGGTGCGGCCGAAGGCGTCATACAAGGTGCCGAGTCGTTCGCCATCGGTCACCTCCGCGCCGAGGGCCACGTCCAGACGCAGCATGCCGGAGCGCCGGGCGCGCACCCATTCGCTGGATCGGCATTCGCGCGTCGTCGGCTCGGTCTCGGTGCGCTCGGGGGAGTCGATCATTCCCAGTGCCGCAAGGACATTGCGGACACCGGCGACTCCGGCGTCCACGGCATACGGGTCGAGCCGGAGGTTCTCCCCGCCCTCGTAAAGGAGCACGCACGCGCCGCGCTCGCGCGCCGCCTGGCGCAGCGAGCCGTCGCGCAGCCGGGCGTGCAGGATCACTGGAGCGCCGAAGGCGCGCGCCAGGTGCAGGGTGCGGGGATCGTCGAGGTCGCCGCGGATCTGCGGGTGGTTGGCCCGCCGGTCCGCGCCCGTATGCAGGTCGATCCCCACCTCGCTCTTCGAGACCACCTGCGTCATGAACAGGTGCGCGAGGCGGCTGGCGAGGGAGCCGCGGGTCGATCCCGGGAAGGAGCGGTTGAGGTCGCGGCGGTCGGGCAGATAACGATCGCCGGCCATGAAGCCGAGCACATTGACGACGGGCACGGCGAGCAAGGTGCCACGCATCGTCATGGGTGAAAGGCTGCCGAGGACCTGGCGGATGATCTCGACGCCGACGACCTCGTCGCCATGGACGGCGCCGTTGACCCAGACGACCGGCCCGGGCTCCTTGCCGTGGACGACCCGGACCGGGAGCGAGACATCGCCGCCGGTGACCAGGCGGGTGATGGGCAGCAGGACATCGCGCTGCGCGCCGGGGCGGACCTTGACGTGGCCGAGGCTAAAAGAGTCACGCGCGCGTGGCATCGTGGCCCCAGTTCTTGCGTCGCACAGCGCGGCGGGGGCGCCCGCCGAGGTAGGAGTGGGACGGATCGACGAGGAAGCCCTGCCCGAGAGCTTCGCGGCCGATCAGCAGCCGGAAGCCCATCTGGTCGCGCGCGGCCAGGGTCAAGGCGACCGGGATCGTCCGGCCGAGGATCCGCACGTCGGTCTCGACGGTGATCCGTTCCTCGGTATGCCCGGACGAACTGCGTACGGTCCGCCGCTCGAGGATCGGCCGGATGACTGTGACCGCGTCGTCGGTGGCCCGTTGCCAGGGGTGAATGGTGAAGCGCACCAACGGAATCAGGCCGCCCTGGAGCTCCTCGATGTCGAACGCATGAATGGCGCACGAGCGCGCCCCGGTGTCGACCTTGGCCTTGATCCACGGCACGTCGAGCTCGGGCATGGCGACCCATTCGCGCCACCCGAGGACGGTGCTTGAATTGCCCGGTCCGCTCACCCCGTCATCCTGTCAGGCAGCCCTTGTGAAGCTTGCGATCCTCTCCCGCGCGCCGCGCAGCTACACCACCTCGCGGTTGCGGACCGCCGCGGCCGCGCGCGGGCATACGGTTAAGGTCCTCAACACCCTGCGGTTCGGGATCGACCTCTCCCAGGAGGCTCCTGACCTGCTCTTCCGTGGCCGCCCGCTCTCGCACTACGACGCCGTTCTGCCGCGCATCGGCAACTCGGTGACCTACTTCGGGACGGCGGTGGTACGGCAATTCGAACAAATGGATGTCTACACGCCCAATACCGCGAACGGGATCGCCAACTCGCGCGACAAGCTGCGGGCCACGCAGATCCTCTCGCGCCACAACATCGGCATCCCGCCGACGACCTTCGCGCGCGACCGCGCCGATGTCAGCGCCGCGATCGAGCGGGTGGGCGGGGCGCCGGTGGTCATCAAGCTGCTTGAGGGCACCCAGGGGATCGGCGTCATCCTCGCACCCGAGATCAAGGTCGCCGAGGCGATCATCGAGACGCTGCACAGCACCCGGCAGAACGTCCTGATCCAGAAGTTTGTCGCCGAGAGCCGCGGGCGTGACATCCGGGCCCTCGTCGTGGGGGACCGGGTGGTCGCGGCGATGCGGCGGGTGGCGGTCGGGGACGAGTTCCGCTCGAATGTTCACCGCGGTGGGCGGGTCGAAGCGGTAGATCTGGATCCGGAGTTCGAGTCCGCGGCGGTGCGGTCGGCGCAGATCATGGGCCTGCGCGTGGCGGGCGTCGACATGCTCGAAGGTGCGGACGGGCCTCTCGTGATGGAGGTCAACTCCTCACCGGGGCTGGAGGGCATCGAGTCGGCGACGAAGCTCGATGTCGCCGGCGCGATCATCGACTTCATCGACAACCAGGTCGCCTTCCCCGAGATCGACGTCCGGCAGCGGCTGACGGTCTCGACGGGTTATGGCGTCGCCGAGATCGTGGTGCGCGGCGGCGATCTGGTCGGTCAGTCGCTGGCCGACTCGGGGATCCTCGACAAGGACTTGACCGTCCTCACCCTCCACCGGGGCACGGCGGTCATCCCGCGGCCGGACGGGCGCCGGGTGCTGGAGGAGGGGGACCGGCTGTTGTGTTTCGGCAAGTTGGAGGACATGCGCAGCATGATCCCGGCCCGCCGTGACCGGGCCCGCCGGCTCCGCAAACTCCCGAAGCCCCCGATTCACCACCCCTGACCTGACGGAAAATTCGTCGAAAGGCCGGTTCAGCCCCGTCGAGGGGCCGGTTCAGCAATGGCACGGGCCGTCACTCTTGGGCACCGACGCCAGGCCGACTCAGTTCGCGCAGGCTTTCGTCGCGCAGCACCGTGCCGTCGGGGTCGAAGACGGAATACACCTTTGGGGCCCAACGCATTTGCCATTGCGACAGGTGCGGCAGATCGAAACGGCGCAACTGGCCGGGTGGGCGTGGGCCACGATCGACGCTGCTGGCGACCGCTGCCTTGGCGGTCTGCGCAGCTGTGTTACGCGCATGGTCCATGCGGTGACCATGCTTGCGGCGAGGGCGGGCCAAATGTCGGGCGAGGTGCCGGGGGTCGCGTCGGGCGGAGGCCGTGGGGTCGGTCGCTGCGGCATACCAGCTGTCGAGCGCGTCGGCGGAGGCGACGAAGGCGTCGAAGAGGTCGTGCAGATCGGTAGGGATCTCCTCGGGGATGCAGCCGAGGTGCTCGGCGGCCAGTTCGCGCAGCAGCAGAACCGGGAAGGAGTCGTCCGGTGCGGCGCTGTCGGAATCGCGCTCGTCGACGACCAAGCAGGCGATCTCGGAGTCGCTCGTCCACGAGCGGCGATTGAGGTTGTCCGAACCCACCGAGGCCCACTGATCGTCGATCACGCACAACTTCGAGTGCACGTAAATGGGCAGGCCGGCGGCATTGCACAGGCCGAAGACCGCGACCCGGTCGCCGCCGGTCGCGAGGATCTGCTCCATGGCCAGCCGCCGGCCATAGAACTGCGTGGTCTTAGCGACCGGTGCATCGACATCGGGGATCATGGGCAAGACGATGAGCATCCGCAGATCGGGATTGGCAGTCAGCGCATCGGCAAAGTGCTTGCCGACTTCGGTCGACCACAGGTATTGATCCTCGACATAGATCAGCCGGCGGGCTCGGGCGACGGCCTTGCTGTTGGCTAACGCGATCGAGCGTTCACCGTCGGGGGCGAAGTCATAACCCTTGGGCAGGATCGCAGGATAGGTGCGCACCACCTGCACGGCGGCCGTGCCGCCGGAGACCGGCCCGGGAGGCGGCCACTGCTCGCCCAACGGACGTGGCTCTTGGTCCTCCCCTTGGAGGAAGGAACTGAGAGTGCGACCCGGGTTGAGCGTCAGCGGGGTGGAGTCCTCCCAGCGCTCCCGGAAGGTCGTCTCCACGTCGTGGACGACGGGGCCGCGCAGGGCGGCCTGCACATCGTGCCAGGCGGGGGTGGGGCCGAAGGCGGCTGCGATCTGGAGGGCCTGCGGGTCGCCGGTATGCCGCGCGTCATCGCGTCGTGAGTGGCAGATGTCGATGCCTCCGACATAGGCGACATCGCGGGTGGAGTCATCCCGGTGTCGCAGGATGACGAACTTCTGATGGTGGGCCCCGAGGGTGCGCACGCGCATGTCCCGAAGGCACTGGCCACCGGCCTGGTCGATGTCCTCGCCCAACTGGCGGTGCTTCTCGGCGTGGAAGCCCAGGTAGCGCCAGTGCGAGCGCCACAACAGTCCGCGGACGTCCACGCCCCGCTCGGCGGCCGCGACCAGGCTTGCCGACAGGGTCTGGCCGTCATCGGTCAGTTGCTCGTCGGGGTCGCCTCGCCAGTCGGTGAAGTAGATCCGGTCGCCGGCGTCCATCTGCGCGATCCGCTGGTGCAGGTCCTCGAAGTACGGCCGGCCGTGAACCAGCGCCTGCACGTGATTGCCGGTTGTCCAGCCCGGAGCGGCGCTCGGCGCGGCCAATCGGGAGTGGGGATTCTCGCGCTCTTGAAGGGTCAGGAACCAGTCGGCAACGGCCATGGCCACATCGTGCAGCACTGGAGCCTCCTGCGGGAGGCCGAAATCGGACTCGCGGCCACTTCGACGCTCTGGGCGAAGCCGAAGACCCGGCCCTGCAGTCGAAAGGGCACGACCCGCTGCAGGATCCTGATAGGGCCCAGAATGTCAGCGCGAACCACAGATAGCTGGTGGTCACATTGGCGAGAAGGGTGTTGAGCAAGAGCGCGCGGAAGGACCGCGAGCTTGCCGGCGCTGGATCATCCCCGGCGGCTCTGCGGCCGGGTGGTGCTCCTCGGTGGTGTACATCCGGAAACCTTGAAAGCCACCCAGCGTCATCTCCTCGCCCTATTGAGCAGCCACACACACGGCCGCGAGGCGAGAAGGGGACTGCGTCACCTATCCGTGCAGCAGTCCCCAAGCGGCTCCAACTGCCCTCGGCTCCCACGAACACCGTGGCCAAACCGCTCCAGGAACGCGCTGTCAGGCGGGCGCCGGGGCCCAGTGGGCGACCATCACGGTATACGGGCCGGCTTGTTTGGGCATGTCCGCCGGGGCGTCGGCAAGGGCGGACTCCGGGATGACATTGCGCATCGTCATCGTCGGTGCCTCGCCCGTCAGGTCGTCGAGGTCGATCTGCCAGCCCCAGTCGCCCATATAGGTCGCCGCCAGTTGTGCGCTGTCGGCGGCGCGGGTGCCGGTCAGGATCAGCAGGTCCGGCTGCTGGTGCCAGCTGTCGGACCACGCCGCGGTGACGGCGTCCGAGTCGGTGCTGGGCGCGCCCACCAGCAAGTGACCGTGCTGGTCCCCGTCGGCCGGGTGCACCCAGGTGTAGGCGAGCACGAGCGCCCCGCCTACGCCGCTGATCGTCGCGCTCGACGGGCCGGACGCGAAGTCGTCGGTCGGCATCAGCCGGAAGGTGGAGGTGCCGGTAAGGGGGGTGGGCGCAGTCATACGGGCAATGCTGCCTCAGGTTCGTCGGCCGCGCGGAGCAGTCGCCGGGCGACGGCCAACTGCGGCCCACGGCCGCGCAGCAGGACCAGCAACTCCTCGCCGGCCGCGTGTAGGTCATCATCGGTGACCGGGTCGAGCGCGTCGAGGATGAACAGCGCTTCGGTGGTTTCCTCAGTCAGCGCGGTGCGCCGGGCCTGGCGCCAGTTCCAGCGTCGGCAGGTCACGCCCGCGTCGTCGGCCCAGACGACCTCACCCGGCTCGGGGTGCTCGACGGTGGTCGCGCCCTGCGCGACCGTGTCGAAGGACTCCTCGCCGGTGGCGCGGATGAGGCGGGGCGCGCCGACATACCGGCTCAGATCCTCGCCACCGATCGGGATCCGATGCTTGACGGACACCGCGTTGTAGCAGTCGGTGAGGCGGTTGACGCGCGGCAATCCGTCCGCCGCTCGCCGCAGCAGCGCCTCGAGGCTGTTGCGGGTGCGCTGCGGCTTCGCGCCGAACGCCCGGTAGGCCTCCCGCCAGGACGCGACCTGCGGCACCTCCTCGACCGGCGTCCCCGCCACCAGCCCGTATGCCGTGCCCTCCGCCGCGCGCAGCGCCGCCTCGCTCGCGGCGTCGCCGGGTCCGGGGATCAGGCCGGCTACCGCGATCACCAAGGCGCGATAGTCCGGCCGCAACGCGAAGACGGCCTTCTCGACGTGGGCGTGGGCGCGGACGTCATCGAGGGACTCGGGGCTCATGACCAACTCCGATCGATGATCTGGTGAACGAGTCCGGACGAGCCTAGATGGGACGCGTTCAGCGACCAACCCGCTCCGGAGAAGGCGCAGATGCGGAGCTATTATCTCTGTCATGCCGCAGATCCGGATTCGTGATGCCGCCGCTTTCCTCGGGGTGAGCGACGACACCGTGCGCCGATGGATCGAGGGCGGTCAGCTCAGTGCCGAGACCGATGCCAGCAACCGGCTGGTCGTCGACGGCGCGGCGCTGGCTGCCTTTGCCCAGGCGCACGCGGCGCCGTCGATGGCCGATCCCTCGCCCGTGGAGCGATCGGCCCGCAACCGCTTCGTCGGCTTGGTGACCAAGGTCGTCATGGACACCGTCATGGCCCAGGTGGAGCTGCAGTGCGGCCCCTTCCGCGTCGTCTCGCTGATGTCCAGCGAGGCCGCCCGGGAGCTCAAGCTCGAACCCGGGGTCGTCGCCGTCGCCGTCGTGAAGTCCACCACCGTCATCATCGAAACGCCTCAAGGAGCCTCGTGAACCGCCGCCTCGTCGTCTGTGCTGCCCTGACCCTGCTCGCCGCGACCGCCTGCTCGTCGTCGTCCGACAGCACCCCCACGAGCGCAACGCCCTCGGCGTCTGGCGGGGGCACCCTGACCGTTTTCGCCGCCGCCTCGCTGAAGAACACCTTCACCGCGCTCGGGACACAGTTCGAGGCGGCCCACCCGGGGGTGAAGGTCACCTTCAACTTCGCCGGCTCCTCGGATCTGGCCACCCAGATCCAGCAGGGTGCACCCGCGGACGTCTTCGCCTCGGCCGACACCAAGAATATGGACAAGGTCACCGCTGAGAAGCTCATCGCCGGGACGCCGGTGCTCTTCGCCTCCAACACCTTGGAGATCGCCGTGCCACCGGGCAACCCGGCCAAGATCACCGGCCTGAAAGACCTGACCAATCCCGCGGTCAAGCTGGTCGTGTGCGCCCCGGCAGTCCCGTGCGGATCGGCCGCAGACAAGGTCGAAGCCGCGGCCGGGCTGACCTTCACGCCGGTCAGCGAAGAGCAGTCCGTCACCGACGTGCTCGGCAAGGTCACCACGGGCCAGGCCGACGCCGGCCTGGTCTATGTCACCGACGTCCAGGGCGCGGCCGGCAAGGTCGAGGGTGTGACCTTCCCCGAGTCGTCCGTAGCGGTCAACAAATACCCCATCGGCGCGCTTGCAGCCGCCAAGAATGGCACTCTCGCAACGGATTTCATCGCCCTGGTCACGGGCGCCGACGGTCAGAAGGTGCTCGCGGACGCGGGCTTCGCCAAGCCCTGACGCCGGCCGCCTAGGCTCCGACCGTGACGGACCGACCGATGCGACGCCCGCTGGCATACGGCTCGCTGCCGCGGTGGCTGTTGTTGCCGGCGGCGGTGGGAGCGGCCTTCGTGCTGCTCCCGCTCGTGGCGATCGGCGCCACAGTGCGCTGGGGCAGCTTATGGTCGCTGATCACCTCGGAGTCGTCGCTGGCCGCGCTCGCGCTCAGCCTCAAAACCTCAACTGCTGCCACCGCCGTATGCCTGCTCCTCGGCGTCCCGATGGCGCTCGTCCTCGCGCGCACCACCTTCCCCGGGCAGCGCGTGCTGCGCTCGTTGTTGTTGCTGCCGCTCGTGCTGCCCCCGGTTGTCGGCGGGATCGCGCTCCTCTACACCTTCGGGCGGCGGGGGCTGCTCGGGCACACCTTTCAGGTGCTGGGCATCCACGTCGCGTTCACGACCACCGCCGTGGTGCTCGCGCAGGCCTTCGTCGCCCTGCCCTTCCTCGTCGTCTCGCTCGAGGGCACGTTGCGCACGGTCGGACAGCGGTACGAGGTGGTCGCGGCGACGCTCGGCGGTCATCCGACCTTCGTCTTTCGCAAGGTCACGCTGCCGCTGGTGCTGCCGGGGCTGCTCTCCGGCGCGGTCTTGTCCTTCGCGCGGGCACTGGGCGAGTTCGGGGCGACACTGACCTTCGCCGGCAGCCTGCAAGGCGTGACGCGGACCCTACCCCTGGAGATCTATCTCCAGCGTGAGTCCGACCCGGATGCCGCCGTGGCCCTGTCGCTGGTCCTCGTGGTTATCGCCGTGCTCGTGGTTGGCCTGGCCCAGGGGCGGCGGGCGGAATGAGCGCGCTGACCATGAGCGCGCGGGTCGATGGCCGGGGTCTCGACGTCGAACTGGCTGTCGCGGCAGGGGAATGCGTCGCGATCCTCGGCCCAAATGGCGCCGGCAAGTCCACTCTTCTCGGGGCGCTCGCCGGCACCGTGCATACCGACGGTGGTCGCGCCGACCTCGGCGAACGGACCCTGTATGCCGATGCACCCCAACGCCGTTGGCTTCCGCCCCACGCGCGGGGCGTCGCGCTCCTCGCACAGGACGCGCTGCTCTTCCCGCACCTGAGCGTGCTCGACAATGTCGCCTTCGGGCGCCGGGCGGCCGGCGAGCGGGCGAGTGCGGCGCGTGCCAGGGCGCGGGAGTGGCTGGCCGAAGTGGACGCTGGGGAGCTCGCCGAGCGGCGACCGGCGCACCTCTCCGGCGGTCAGGCGCAACGCGTCGCCATCGCCCGGGCGCTCGCAGCCGAGCCGCAACTCCTCCTCCTCGACGAACCGATGGCCGCCCTCGACGTGGGGGCGGCCCCGATGCTTCGGCGGGTGCTTCGATCAGTGCTGCGCGGACGCACCGCACTGATCGTCACCCACGACCTGCTCGACGCGGTTCTCCTGGCCTCCCGGATCGTCGTCATGGAGCACGGACGCATCGTCGAATCGGGGCCGACGGCCGAGGTCGTCGCTCGGCCCCGGACGGCGTTCACGGCGCACCTGGCGGGGCTGAACCTGGTCGAGGGCCGGGCCACCTCGGCCACGCACCTGCGCAATGACCGCGGCCGTGAGATCGAGGGCATCCCGAATTCGCCACTGTCCCAAGGGGATCTCGTCGTTGCCGTCTTCAGCCCGAGCGCGGTGGCCGTCCATGCCGCACCTCCGGGCGGGAGCCCGCGCAATATCGTCGCGGCGACCATCGCGGAACTCGAGCCGCGCGATGCCCAGGTGCGCGTGCGGGCATACGACGATCACGGGGCGACGCTGCTTGCCGATGTCACGGCGGCCGCCGTCAGCGACCTCGACCTGCATCCGGGCAAGGTCGTGCACCTGAGCGTCAAGGCCACGGCCGTGACGCTCTATCCGGCCTGACAGCCAAAGCCAAGAATGAAGAATTGGTGGCTGGGAGCGCGCCGCATCAAGGATGCCCGAACAATGTCATTGCATTGAGCGTTCAAACCGAAGAAGCTGCGGCATTCCCCAACTGCCTCGAAAGGTGGCAGGGTGGGACGATGGGCACCGACTGGCTGACCGACGCGGTCATCTACGAGATCTATCCCCAGTCCTTCGCGGACAGCAATGGCGACGGGATCGGCGACCTGCGCGGCGTGATCGACCGGCTCGACTACATCGCCTCGCTCGGGGTCGACGCGATCTGGTTCAATCCATGCTTCGCCTCGCCCTTTCGCGATGCCGGCTACGACGTCGCGGACTACGTGAGCATCGCGCCGCGGTATGGCAGCAATGCCGACCTGGTCGAACTCGTCGCCAACGCGCGCGAGCGGGGGATCCGGGTCATCCTCGACCTGGTGGTCGGGCATACGTCCACCGACCACGCGTGGTTCCAGGAGGAACGCGCAGCGGCCGGCCCCAACCCGCTGGGCGATCGCTACATCTGGCGGACCGACGAGCCGAGCGTGGGCTGGGGAATCGACCTGCCGGGCATCCCGGCCTGGGTGCCTTCGCCCGGCCCGCGCCCGGGGTGGTATCTGAAGAACTTCTACGACTCGCAGCCGGCGCTGAACTTCGGCTGGGTGCGGACCGACCCTGAGCAGCCCTGGCGTGATGGCGTGGATTCCCTTGGGCCGCAACGCAATCGCGCGGCACTGCGGGAAATCATCGATTTCTGGCTCAGTCGCGGGGTGGCGGGCTTCCGGGTCGATATGGCTTTCTCGCTGATCAAGGACGAAGGCCTGGTCGACGGCCAGCGCGCCTCCGTCGAGATCTGGCGGGAGATCCGCGAATGGCTCGATGTCGCCTACCCGGAGGCCGTGCTGCTTCCCGAGGGCGACGAGCCCCGGACCGGCGCGCCCTTCGCCTTCTCGGCCGACTTCGCGCTGGTGATTTTCGGCGCCCATGCGAGTCTGTTCGACAACCAGGGCGCCGGGACGCTGCCTTGGCAGACGCCCGGCGAGCCCTTCTTCGGCGCAGCCGGGGCGGGCTCGACGGCGACTTTCCTTCAGGCGTGGGCACGCTGGCATACCGACGATCCCGCGCGGCGCGTCGTGCTCGCAAGCGCCGACCACGACTTCAGCCGGTTGCGCTGCGGCGACCGCACACCCGAGCAACTCGGCGCCGCGTTCACCTTCCTCTTCACGTGGGGGACGATCCCGAGCCTCTATTACGGCGACGAGATCGGCATGCGCTACCTGCCCGGAATGCCGAATGTCGAAGGGGCCGTGTGCAATCCGGGCTATAACCGGGCCGGGTGTCGCACCCCGATGCAATGGGACGACGGCCCCAACGCGGGGTTCTCGAGCGCCCCGGCCGATGCGCTCTATCTGCCCGTCGACCCGGCCACTGACCGGCCCACCGTCGCCGCGCAGGATGGCGTTGCCGGGTCGACGCTGAGCCTCGTGCGCTCGCTGCTCGCGTTGCGGCGGGCCACCCCCGCGCTCCAGGGCCACGCACCCACGCGAGTCGTGCACCCCGGCTACCCCTTGGCGTATGCCCGCGGCGAGACCCATCTCGTCGTCGTCAATCCGCGCCGGGAGCCGGCGCTGCTGTCGGCTCCGGAGGCGCAGGCCGCGCAGTTCGTTTGGGGCTCGGGCGCCGAGGTGCGCGATGGCGCGATCGCGCTGGACGGCTTCGGCTACGGGAT
>NZ_DAOQZV010000002.1:18978-40388 GCF_035343835.1 Nostocoides sp.
GCACCCGGAACTCGTGGAGGTAGGCGCGTAAGGACACCGGCTGCATCGCCTCGTGATGCTCGAAGACGGTATGCAGCCCGAGCACCACCACGTCCTCGCCAAAGGTCTGACTTAAGCGGATGGCCTGGGAGATGCCGTCAGAACGTACCCGGGGCAGAGCATCTAGAAGGCCTCAATCGCGATCACCCGGCCGCGCAGGGCGGCCAGGGACTCGGCCGGCGTGCCCTGATCCACTCGACAACGTCGAGTTCGCCGATCGGGCCGAGGTTGGGCAGATGCTGCATGGCGGTGCTCCTCGGGCGCTGGCGGGATGGTCATGGCATTGTCCCGATCCTCGCCGTGACAAATGGTGGATTGGCTACGGGCCCGGCCCCGCCGCACGGTGGGGCGCGCTCGCGGGTAACCCGACTACGCTCCGGGGCATGCAGGCATACCTCGATCTGATCCAGCGCGTGCTGGACGACGGCGTCGAGCGGTCGGACCGAACCGGCACGGGCACGCTGGGGCTTTTCGGGCATCAGATGCGCTTCGACTTAAGCGCCGGCTTCCCGGTGGTGACCACCAAGCGGTTGCACCTGCGCTCGATCTTCGGCGAGTTGCTGTGGTTCCTACGCGGCGACACCACTATCGGCTGGCTGCACGAGCGCGGGATCACCATCTGGGACGAATGGGCCGATGCCGACGGCAATCTCGGGCCGGTCTACGGCTATCAGTGGCGCTCCTGGCCCACGCCGGATGGGCGCCATGTCGACCAGATCGCCGCGGTGATCGAAGCCATCCGGCGCAACCCCAACAGCCGGCGGCACATCGTCTCGGCGTGGAATGTCGCCGACGTCGATCAGATGGCGTTGCCACCATGCCACGCGCTCTTCCAGTTCCACGTCGCCGAGGGCCGGCTCTCGTGCCAGCTCTACCAGCGCTCGGCCGACATCTTCCTCGGTGTGCCGTTCAACATCGCCTCGTATGCCCTGCTCACGCACCTCGTCGCGCAGCAGACCGGCCTGGAGGTGGGCGACTTCGTCCACACCCTCGGGGACGCCCACCTCTATCTCAACCACCTCGATCAGGCCCGCGAGCAACTGACCCGTGAGCCCTATCCGCTGCCGACGCTGCGCCTGACGCCGCGCGCATCCATCGACGCCTACGACCTGGGCGACATAGAGCTGATCGGCTATCAGGCGCACCCGAGCATCAAGGCCCCTATCGCTGTCTGAGCGATTCTGCGCCGGAACTTAGATTTGGCTAGACGAGGGAATCGTCAGCCTCCCGTCGCCGCGCGGATCTGCTCCAGGGTCCGCACCTGGCGCCCGGCGTCATCGAAGTTCGCGCGGTCCAGCCACGCGGCATAGGCCGATCGCAGCGCCGGCCATTCGGCGTCGGTGATCGAGAACCAGTCGGTGTCCCGGTTGCGCTCCTTGTAGACCACCGCCTGCCGGAAGCGGCCCTCGTAGGTGAACCCGAGCCGCGCGGCCGCGGCGCGTGACGGCTCGTTCAGGCTGTCGCACTTCCACTCGTAGCGCCGATAACCCAGGTCGTCGAAGACGTGCTGCATCATCAGCACCATCGCCTCGGTCGCGGCCGTCGTGCGCTGCAGCGCCGATGCATAGACGATGCCGCCGACCTCGGCCGACCCATTGGCCGGATCGATCCGTAGGTAGCACGCGACCCCAAGCCCCGCGCCGTCCGGTCCGCGGACGGCGAGCGGCACGGCGGCGGGCAGGTCCAGGAGGCCGGCGACATACGCCCCGAACTCGGGCCAGGCCATCCGGGATGGGTGGGGGTAGTAGGTCCAGATGCGCGGGTCGCTCTCGGTGACCATCGGCGCATAGAGCAGACCGGCGTGCGCCTGCGTCAGCGGTTCCAGCCGGACGTGCCGCCCGGTCAGCGTCACCGGCTCGATCGCCGGCCGCGGCGTCCACCCGGGCACCGCAGGTCCGATCGGCTGTCCGAACTCGTTGTGCGGCATACCGATCAGCGTATGCCGTGGCTCACCCCGGCCGCGTCCCCTCCGCCGGCGCCTGGTCGACGTCCGTCCACACCTCGGTCAGCTCGATCAGAAGGTCTCTGCGGTGTGGACGAGGGTGCAGCTGAAGGTCGCATCGAGCAGGTGGGCAATCCGGCCCAGTCGTGCGCGTCGATCACGGCGCACAACTGCCCGAGAACGGCGGCCGCGTCGAAGGGCGGTTCACCCATAGACGAGGGGAATGTAGTCGGGATGCTTGGCGATCCACGCCTTGATGAACGGGCACTGCGGCTTCACCTTGTGCGTGCCCTCGGCCCGCACGGCGTCGAGGGCAAACCGCGCCAGCGCGGAGCCGACCCCCTTGCCCTCGAACGCCGGGTCGACCTCGGTGTGGGTGAACACCATCAGCTCGTCGGTGCGGATGTAGTCGGCGAAGCCGGCGAGCACACCGTCGACGTGCACCTCGAAGCGCTTGTCATCGGGGTTGTCGGTCACGATCACGTCGGTCATGGCGATCACCGTATGCCGTTAGCCCACTCGTGGGCACCGGCCGGTCCGCATCGTGCCGCCTTCGCCGGGTGCCGCCGGGGAAGCGCCTACCCTGGAGCTATGACGACTTCCCCCTTCGGCCGGGTCCTGACCGCGATGGTGTCCCCGATGACGCCCGATGGTGAGTTGGACCCGGTCGGCACCAAAGCGGTCGTCGAACACCTGCTCGCGACCGGGCACGACGGGATCGTCGTCAACGGCACGACCGGTGAGTCGGCCACCTTGACCTCGGCCGAGTCGATGGAGATGGTCGAGTGGGTCATCGAGGCCGCGGGGGAGCAGGCACAGGTCGTCGCCGGAGTCGGTAGCAATGACACCCGGCACGCCGTTGAGATGGCCAAGCTCGCCCGGGACGCGGGCGCCGATGCGCTGCTCCTCGTCACCCCGTACTACAACAAGCCCACCCAGGCCGGCGTCCTCGCGCACTGCCGGGCCGTCGCCGACGCGACCGATCTGCCGGTGCTGCTCTACGACATTCCCGGTCGCACGGGCATACCGTTCGCCACCGAGACCCTGATCGCCTTGGCCGAACACCCGAACATTCGCGGCGTCAAGGACGCCAAGGGCGACCTGTGGGCGGCCACTCACGTCATGGCCGCCACCGACCTGCTGTGGTTCTCCGGCGCGGACGAGGTCAACTTGCCTTACCTCGCCCAGGGCGCTACCGGCATCGTCAGCGTCGTCGGCCATATCGCCGGTCGCCGGTATGCCGACATGGTCACCGCGGTTGACGCCGGTGACCTCGCGACCGCCCGCCGCATCCATCTCGACCTGCTGCCCATCGTCGATGCGCTCATGACGACCAGCCAGGGTGCGATCATGGCCAAGGCCGCTTTGACGGAGCTCGGGATCATCGAGCACGCCACGGTCCGCCTGCCCTATGTCGAGTCCCCGCCGGAGCACCTAGAGATCTTGCGCGCGGCCCTCGCCCTGACCGACCTGTCGTGATCCACCCGCATCCCGAGCTCGGCCTGCCCGCGCCGCTGCGTCGGGGGGGTGTCCGGGTGACCCCGCTCGGCGGCCTCGGCGAGATCGGCCGCAATATGACGGTCGTCGAGCACGCCGGCCAACTGCTCGTCATCGACTGCGGTGTGCTTTTCCCCGACGACAGTCACCCGGGCATCGACCTGATCCTGCCGGACTTCGAGTCCATCGCCGACCGGCTCGATGACGTCCAGGCGATCGTGCTGACCCATGGCCACGAGGACCACATCGGCGGGGTGCCCTATCTGCTGCGCCTGAAGCCCGACATCCCCCTGATCGGAAGTCAGCTGACCCTTGCGCTGATCGAGGCCAAGCTCAAGGAACATCGGATCACGCCCTATTCGCTCACCGTCAGCGCCGGCCAGCGCGAGCAACTCGGGGTCTTCGACTGCGAGTTCGTCGCGGTCAACCACTCCATCCCCGACGCCCTCGCGGTCGCGATGCGCACGCCCGGGGGGACCGTGCTGCATACGGGCGATTTCAAGATGGACCAGCTGCCGCTGGACGGCCGGCTGACCGACCTGCGAGCCTTCGCGCGGTTGGGCGAGGAGGGCGTCGACCTCTTCCTCACCGACTCCACGAACGCCGAGGTTCCCGGATTCGTCAGCCCGGAGCGGGAGATCTCCTCCGCGATCGACAAGGTCTTCCGGCACGCCGAACGGCGGATCATCGTCGCCTGCTTCTCCTCGCACGTCCATCGCGTCCAGCAGGTGCTCAACGCCGCGGAGAAGGCCGGCCGCAAGGTCGCCTTCATGGGCCGGTCCATGGTCCGGAATATGGGGATCGCCGCCGACCTCGGCTACCTCCACATCCCCGAGGGCGTGGTCGTCGACGTCAAGAAACTCGACCAGCTCGCCGACCGTCAAGTCGTGCTCATCTGCACCGGGTCGCAGGGCGAGCCGATGGCAGCCTTGTCGCGGATGGCCAATCGCGAGCACCAGATCGACGTCGGCCCAGGCGACACTGTGCTGCTCGCCTCCTCCCTGATCCCGGGCAACGAGAACGCGGTCTATCGGGTGATCAACGGCCTGATGCGCTTGGGCGCCAATGTGATTCACAAGGGCAATGCCCGCGTCCACGTCTCCGGGCACGCCGCCGCGGGTGAGTTGCTCTATGTCTACAACCTTGTCCAGCCGCGCAATGTCATGCCGGTGCACGGCGAGTGGCGCCACCTGGTGGCCAATGGCGAACTCGCCATCGCCACCGGGGTGGGCCGCGACCACGTGGCTGTCGTGGAGGACGGCATCGCCGTCGATCTTTACAAGGGCAGGATCAAGATTGCCGGCGCCGTGCCGTGCGGCTATGTCTATGTCGACGGCTCCTCGGTCGGGGCCGCGGACGACGCCCTGCTGAAGGATCGCCGCATCCTGCGCGACGAGGGCTTCATCTCGATCATCGTCGTCATCGACTCCGACACCGGCAAGGTCATCGGCGGCCCCGAGATCACCGCGCGCGGCTTTGTCGAGGACGCCGAGATCTTCGAGGACATCCGCCCGCAACTCGAGCGAGTGCTCGACGAGGCCACAAGCTCCGGGACACGTGACATCTATGCACTGCAGCAGGTGATCCGTCGCTCGGTCGGCAGTTGGGTCGGCCGCAAGATCCGTCGCCGGCCGATGATCATCCCAGTCGTCATCGAGGCCTGAGTTCCCCACGGAGAGAAGCGAATCAATGTCAGCAGCCGGGCTCCGCGACGAAGCCCTGACGATCTTCGAGGGCGGCAGCGCGCTCTCCGATTTCCGGGCCCGCGGCCTGCTTGCGCGCGTGCAAGCCGTCGCGCCAGGCGTCAGCGGCCTCGCGGCTCGGCATGTTCACGTGGTCGCCACCGAAGCGGCGCTGACGGGCGCCGAGCGCGATCGCGTCGGCCGCCTGCTCACCTATGGTCCGCCGTATGCCGGCCCCCGCGCCGACGAGGGAACTCTCGTCGTCGTCACCCCCCGTCTCGGGACCATCTCTCCGTGGTCGAGCAAGGCCACCGATATCGCGCGCAACTGCGGCATCGCGATCCACCGCGTCGAGCGGGTCACCGAGTACGTCCTGACCGGGCGGCAGCTGACCGAGCAGGAGTGGGCCGCATGTGCTGTACTTTTGCACGACCGGATGACCGAGAGCGCCTTGCCCGGGTTGGACGCTGCCGCAGCGCTTTTCGCGGCTCGCTCGGCCCAACCGATGGAGTACGTCGACGTCCTCGGCGCCGGGCGGGAGGCGCTAGCGGCGGCGGACGCGGCATACGGGCTCGCCCTGTCTGACGACGAGATCGACTATCTCGTCACGGCCTTCACCGGACTCGGGCGCAACCCAACCGATGTTGAGTTGACGATGTTCGCCCAGGCCAACTCCGAGCACTGCCGGCACAAGATCTTCAATGCCGACTTTGTCATCGACGGACAGGCGCAGCCGCGATCGCTCTTCGGGATGATCCGGCACACCGAGGAGGTCGCTGGCGCCGGGACGATCGTGGCCTACAAGGACAATGCCTCGATCATGGCCGGGTCGGTGCGCTTGCGCTGGCTGCCCGAGGGCGTGCCGGACGCCCCGAGCCGGTATGCAGGGCGCGACGGGGAGGTTCACGTGCTGATGAAGGTTGAGACGCACAACCATCCGACCGCCATCTCGCCCTTCCCCGGTGCCGCCACCGGCGCGGGCGGCGAGATCCGCGACGAGGGGGCAACGGGCCGCGGGTCCCAGCCCAAGGCCGGGCTGACCGGTTTCGCCGTCTCCGACCTGCGCATCCCCGGAGCCGAAGAGGCTTGGGAGAGCGAAGCATTCGGCGCACCTGGTCACATCGCCACCCCACTGGACATCATGATCGAGGCGCCGCTGGGTGCAGCTGCCTTCAACAACGAGTTCGGGCGGCCGGGACTCGGCGGCTTCTTCCGCGTCTTCGAGCAAACCGTCGACGGCGTGCACCGCGGCTATCACAAGCCGATCATGAGCGCCGGGGGTCTGGGCTCGATCGACGCCGACCAGACCGAGAAGGTTGCCTTCCCCGATGGGACCCTCCTGGTGCAACTCGGCGGGCCCGGGATGAGGATCGGGATGGGCGGTGGGGCGGCTTCCTCGATGGCCGCCGGCGCGAATGCCGAGCACCTCGACTTCGACTCCGTCCAACGTGGCAATCCCGAGATGGAGCGGCGCGCCCAGGAGGTCATCAACCATTGCTGGTCGCTCGGCGCCGCCAACCCGATCTTGGCGATCCATGACGTCGGCGCGGGCGGGCTGTCCAATGCCTTCCCCGAATTGGTCGACGGCGCCGGGCTCGGCGCACGCTTCGACCTCAACTCCGTGCCGGCCGCCGAGAGTGGCCTCTCGCCCAAGGAGTTGTGGTCCAACGAGAGCCAGGAGCGCTACGTCCTGGCCATCGCCCCCGCGGACTTCCCGCGCTTCCAGCGGCTCGCCGAGCGCGAGCGTTGCCCCTATGGCGTTGTGGGAGTTGCCCGTTCGCACGGGAAGCTGCAACTCAGCTATGACGTGGAGGGCGAGCCCGGCGAGGAGTTCGCGGTCGACATGCCGATGGAGGTGCTGCTCGGCAAGCCGCCGCGGATGACCCGCGACGTCACCCGCATCGCCCGAGCCGGGGACGACTTCGATGCCAGCGGAGTGGACATCCGGGACGCGGCCTACGCCGTCCTTCGCCACCCCAGCGTCGCGAGCAAGCGCTTCCTGATCACCATCGCCGACCGGACGGTCGGCGGCCTGACGCATCGCGACCAGATGGCCGGTCCCTGGCAGGTGCCGGTGGCCGATGTCGCGGTCACCCTGGCCGACCACGCCGGCTTCGCCGGCGAGGCGATGGCCAGCGGGGAACGGATGCCGCTGGCCGCGCTCGACGCGCCGGCCTCCGGGCGGATGGCGGTCGGAGAGGCCCTGACCAATCTGCTCGCCGCCCCCATCGAACGTACGCGAATCAAGCTCTCCTGCAACTGGATGGCCGCGTGCGGCGAGCCAGGGGAGGACGCGGCGCTCTGCGACACGGTGCAGGCAGTGGCCATGGAGTTGTGCCCCGCGCTAGGGATCGGCGTGCCCGTCGGCAAGGACTCATTGTCGATGCGGACCAAGTGGACCGACCCTGCGAGCGGGGAGAGCCGTCAGGTCACGTCCCCGGTCTCGCTCGTGGTGACGGCCTTCGCGACCCTGGACGACGTCCGCGGCACCCTGACTCCCGCCCTGCCCGCACACAGCGCCCTCCTTCTTGTCGACCTCGGCGCCGGTCGCAACCGGATCGGTGGGTCGATCCTCGCCCAGACCCAGGGTGCTTTCGGTGCCGACGTCCCCGATCTCGACGACCCAGCGCGTCTGGTCGCACTCATCGACGCGGTCAATGCGTTGCGGGACAAGGGCCTTCTGGTCGCCTACCACGACCGATCCGACGGCGGCCTGTGGGCCGCCCTGTGCGAGATGGCATTCGCCGGCGGCACCGGGGCGAACATCGACCTCGCGTCCCTCACGGTGCCCGATGACCGGGCGGCGACCACGCGCGCGCTGTTTGCCGAAGAACTCGGGGTGCTGCTCGGCATACGGCCCGAGGGGGTGCGCGCAGCCTTGGCCGTGCTCACCGACCACGGTCTCGGCGATCTGACCCACCTCCTCGGCGGGGCCACGACAGACCTCGCTCCCGACACGAGCGCCGACGCCCGCGTCCGTGTCACCGCAGCGGGCCAGCCCCTCATCGACGAGCCGCTCGCGGACCTGGCACTCGCCTGGGACGAGGTGTCGTGGCGGATCAGCGCACTGCGCGACAACCCCGAGTGGGCCGACGAGGAGCACGCGAGCCTCGCCCGGCTCGGCGACCCAGCCACCCGGCTCATCGTCGCGCCCACCTTCGACCCGTCCGACGACATCGCCGCGCCCTATCTCAATCTCGGCGCCCGGCCCAAGGTCGCCATCCTGCGTGAGCAGGGCGTCAACAGCCACGTCGAGACGGCGTTCGCCTTCGACAGGGCGGGCTTCGACGCCTACGACGTGCACATGACCGACCTGATGACCGGGCGGGCGAACTTGGGCGACTTCACCGGCCTGGTCGCCTGCGGCGGCTTCTCCTATGGAGACACGCTCGGCGCCGGTGAGGGCTGGGCCCGCTCGGTGCTCTTCCACCCCGAGCTGACCGACGCCTTCCACGACTTTTTCCACCGGCCCGACACCTTCGGCCTGGGCATCTGCAATGGCTGCCAGATGTTCGCCGCCGTCGCCGATCTCATCCCCGGCGCCGACGCCTGGCCGCGCTTCACCCGCAACCGCTCCGAGCAGTATGAAGCACGACTCTCCCTCGTCGAGGTCCTCGACTCCCCGTCGGTCTTCTTCACCGGTATGGCCGGCTCCCGCCTGCCGATCGCCGTTGCCCATGGCGAAGGTTTCGCCGACTTTGCCGCCCGGGGCGACGAGAGTGCCGTATGCCGTTCCCTCCGCTTCGTCGACGCCACCGGCGCCGTCGCGGGCACCTACCCCGGCAACCCCAACGGCTCCCCGGGCGGCCTGACCGCGGTGACCACCCCGGACGGCCGCTTCACCGCGATGATGCCTCACCCCGAGCGCGTCCAGCGCAATGTTCAGCTGTCGTGGACCGACGGCCCGCCGGCGCAGGAGAGCCCCTGGCTACGGATGTTCCGTAACGCCCGGGTCCGGGTCGGCTGAGGGGTCTTGGGGGCGCGCCGTGATCCAACTGGCCGGGCCGACCGAGCGGGCACCGGCGCGCCGACTCGGCTCGATCCGACGCACGACCAGTCTGGACCTCCTCCCGGGCGATGACGGCGCGCTGGTCATGTCCGGCCGAGCCCGCGACCTGGTCACGCGGCGCGACGGGTCGGCCGCGGTTGTCGCATCCGGCCTGCTGAGCCTGCACATCGGTCCCGACCGGCGCGTCGCCAAGGCCAGCCTGCATCCGTATGCCGATCGCGCCCCGGCTCTGGTTGGCCGCAGCGTTGCCGCGGGTTTCCGGACGTGCGTCTACCGGGTCCTTCCGGAAGAGTATGACGCCGGGTCGCCCCTGCACCTCTTGCTCGACGACGTCGCGGGTGGGGTCGTGATCAGCGGCTTCACGCGGCGCGTCGCTCCCGACCCGGCTGCCGGTGCGGAACGGGCGACGAGGTCTCCGGTCGCCCGCCGCCTCGATGTGTGCATCGGCTGGGCTCGCGACTCGGACGCCGCACGGCGACTGGAGCGCACCGGCATACCGCCGGCGCCCGACTGGACTCCACCGGCGCCTGACCTCTATGCGGACGATCCGGTGGGCAGTCATACGACCCGGCCGCTGCCGATCGGGGGCATGCGGCGGGCCCGCCGACTCGATGTCCGGCGCGACGACAGCGACCCATCCACCCTGCACGCCGAAGTCGCCTTCCGCGACACCTTTGTCGATGTGCATGGTGAGGTGCGCATTCTGCACGAGTACTCGGCGCGGATGACCAGCTGCGACGGCCGGGTGGTCAGCGCGCTCGGCATCACGCCGCACGTTCTGCCGCACCGAGAATGTCCGGCTGGAGCGGCAAGTGGCAGCAGGGCCATCGGCCATCCACTCACCGCTCTGCGCCAGTGGGTCTCCCTCGAATTCTTCGGCCCGTCGACCTGCACGCACCTGAACGACCTGCTGCGCGGACTGAGCGATGTGCCCACTCTTGACACTACTTTGACAAGACGGCTGCACACCTAGGACGGCAGGTGCCTACCCGGCCAGTCTGACCATATGGGCCGAGCGCTGGACGATTTGAGCATCTCGATGCTGCGTGGTGCCGCTGCGGCGGCGCTGGTCGCGTGTGTCGTCGGCCTGATCGACTTGCTGACCCTGGACGCACAGTACGCCCTCGCTCCGAACGCCGCAGCGCTGTTCGTCTTCGCCCTCGCCACCGGTTGGCTGATCGAGGGGACCATGCGTCGTCCGCTAGATCGCCGGCCGGTCCGGGTGCTGAGCCTGCTGGCGCTCGTCATGTTGCTCATCCAGCCCTGGCTGCTCGGTCCATTGCGCCCCAGTGTCGAGTACCCCCCGGTTTGGCACATCATGATCGTCGGCCTGGTCGCGGGGGCGGTGAGCCTGCCGGACCGGCCCTATCTCGCGCTTGCGGTCCTGGCAGCTGCCGGGGTGGCGATTTCGCGGGTGCATCAGAGAATGTCAACGGTTCAGTCGTTGGCCGAAGCCGCGCTCTTCCTGCTCACCTGCCTCGCCGCGATCACGGCGATCGAGGCGTTGCGGCGGTCGGCCAGATCGATCAGCGCGGCGACGACCGACCTGTGGCAGTTCCACGAGGTCGCGGCCACGGAACGGATGCGCGAAAGCGAGCGCATTCGGATGGATGCCATCGTCCACGACCGCGTGCTCGCGGCCTTGTTGCTGGCCGCCCGCGGGCCGGACGACGGGACCGCTGCGGGGGTGGCAGCGAGCGCCATTGCGGATTTGGAACCCGCGCACGGGGATCCCCAGGATCGCCCGCAAGAAACCTGGGCCGGGATCATCGCGGCGGCCGGCGAGCGTCTCGGCTTGCGCGTGGAGACACGCACCCACGGGGCGTGGACCAACGACAACGCGGGTGAAGCGATCACGGATGCCACGCTCGAGGCCTTGCGGAATGTGGCGCGTCACTCGGGTAAACGGGTTGCCGTCGTCCACGCCCGCTTTACCCCGCGCCTGGCTCGGGTCAGTATCAGCGACCCAGGGAGGGGCTTCGACATTACCGAGGACACCGGACGATCCACCGGTATGGACACGAGTATCCGGGCCCGCATCGAGGGCGTGGGAGGCCACGCGCACATCACCTCGGTCCCCGGACAGGGAACTCGGGTGGTCATCTCGGTCCCGCGTGCCAGCGCGGCACCCACACTGCCTCCCGCCCGGATGGATCGTTCGGCATTCGGCCTCGTGGTGCTCTTCGCCGCGGCCGCCACGATATGTCATGGCGTCATCGGCGCTGCGCACTACGGCCGGACGAGCGTTGTGGTGGCGGTGATCGCCGGCACGGCGGCCATTCTCGGCCTGCTGTTCGTCACCTGGCGAGCGCCGCATACGCGCTGGGTTCAATGGGGCATTTGCGTGGGCGCACTGGTCATCGTCGGCGCGCTCGCGACGACCGTCGGCGACCCGATGCGGCCGGACTGGCAGTGGTGGTTCGTCGGCGCCCTGGACGGCGTGATCGCCGTGCTCGCGTTCCGCTTCAGCGGGCGGGTCGCACTCGTGACGGCCCTACTGGTCCCGCCGGTGATCGCGCTCGTCGTGTTGGCGAGCGGACGGCAGCCAAGCATCTCGGCGATCTCCGACTCGGCTACCCAACTGCTCATGTATGCCGTCCTGGGTGCCGTCCTGCGCCGCGGTCTAGGCCGCGCCCGCAACCGGATCGCCAGGCTGGCCAGGGCCACCTTCGAGGCGCGTCGCGCGGAGTTGGCGCTGGAAGCCCGCGCCATGGCTGCCGAGGAGCGCCGCGAGGCCCTCGGGGCCGCCGTCATCCCCATGCTCCGGGTGATCGTCCGGGGTCCCTTGACCCGCGAGGAGAGGTCGGCCGCGGTTCGTCTCGAAGCCGCCGTGCGTGACCTGCTCGTCGCCCGTCGCGTTGTGGACGGCCCGTTGGCCGCCCTTCTGGATCAGACCCGGCGCCGCGGAGTTCGCGTCGAACTCGCGATTGCCTCCCGCATGCCGGACGCTCAAGTGGTCGATCTGCGCAAGGTCTTGATGACCACGCTGCCAACAGTGCCGGACGGCAGCCTGGTCCGCGCGACGTGGCACGCGAGCTTCGACGACGATCCCCAGCCCGCCCGGATCGTGCTCATCCTGCCCAGCGCCTCGGCCGCCAAGGGCCAACTGGCGGCCCTGCGCACAGCGCACCTCGAGGAACTCGTCAGCCTGCGCAATGACGACGAACTGCTGATTCTCACCGTCCTCGGGGCACCCGGGGAGCAACGGCTTCCGTGCAACCGCTGACCCCAAAAGGAAGGACTGGTCGTGTCGCTTGCGCCCACATTGGATTGGCCTAGACCACAATTGCTGTCGCCCGAGCCAGGGAGTCCGATGTCGACAAAGCCCATAAGTTTGGTCGCGATCGACGACCATCCGCTCATCTTGATGGGTATCGCCGCGGCGCTCACACAGCAGGCCGCCGGCATCGATTGGCTCGGCTCGGCGTCCTCACGCGCTCAACTCAATGCCTTGGTCGTCAGCCTCGCCGCACCGCCCGACATCGTGCTTTACGACCTACACCTTTCCGATGACAGCGATCCCGCGGAAGGCATCGCGTGGGCCGCGGCACTAGGGATCAGGCCGATCGTGCTGACGTCGGAGATTCGCCCGGTTCCGATCAGATCGGCCGTGGCGGCAGGTGCGCGGGGCGTGATCCTCAAGGCCGACCCGGTCGAGCGGATGGTCGAGGTGATCCGAACGGCCTACGCGGGGGATTTCGCGGTGTCGGGTGACTTGGCGTTTGTGCTGGCCAACGACGAAGTGATGGTCCCGCGCCTCGCGCCGCGTGAACTGCAGGCCTTGCGCCTGTTGGCAAGCGGAGTGCCGCGCAAGGCCATCGGCCACCAGATGGATCCGCAGGTCGAACTCTCCACGGTCGTGACCTACTTCAACCGGATCTGCAAGAAGTATCAGGAGCTCGGCAGAGAGGTCCGGTCTCCCTTCGAGGCCATCCATGCCGCTTCGGCCGACGGCTATCTGGAGACGCCCGACCTCTGACGAACCGCGGCCATCACGCGAGGGAAAGGAAGAGCTTCTCCATCGCGTCGACATCCATCTCATGTCCGGCGGGGTCGGTGATGCACTGGCGCAGGCCGAGGGCGATCACCGCGAAGCCGGCTCGGTCCAGCGCCTTGGAGACGGCAGCCATCTGGGTGACGATGTCGCGGCACTCACGGCCGTCCTCAATCATCTTGATGATCCCGCCGATCTGCCCCTGGGCGCGCTTGAGCCGCTTGAGGACCGACTGCATCTCTTCGGGGTCGAGTTCCACGCTCGCCTCCCTTTCGGTGGTCAAATCTCGAAGAGATCATACCCACCCCCGTATGCCGTAACGAGCGTTGGCGACCACGATCGCGATCGCTAGGTGACTCTAAGGAATCGGTGAGAATCAGGCATACGACACGATCGTGGGCCGCCTAGGCGCGCAGGAGGAGGCCGGCGGCGGCGACCGCCGAGGTAAGCAGGACGGCGATGTCGAAGTGCGCCTGGCTGATCCGTTTGATCGTCGCGTAGCCGAGGAGCGCGCCGATGAGGATCGCCGGGGACAAGGCAGCGGCCCGGCCGAGGTCGCGCCAATGCATCAGGCCGAGCCCGACCGAGAAAGGCACCTTGATCAGGTTGACGATCAAGAAGAACCACGCGTTCGTCCCGACGAAACGGCGCTTCTCGATCCCCGCCGCCGAGAGATACAGCGCCATGACCGCACCGGCCGCGTTGGCCGTCATCGTCGTGAAGCCGACCCCGGTACCCGCGCTCCAGGCCGCTACCGGGTGCTCGTGGGCCGTGCTCATCAGCTCACCCGCGCGGGTTTTGAGCCACAGCTGGATCGCGACGAGCACGAGGATGACGATCCCGATGCTGAGTTTGAGCGTGTGGTCGTCGACGATTCGCAGGAAGGCCGACCCGAGCGCCAGGCCGACGACGATGGCGGGCAGCAGGCGGCGGATCAGCGACCAGTCACCGTCGCGGCGATAGTGCCAGCAGGCGATGACATCCCCGACGATCAGGAGGGTCAGGATCGCGGCGGTCGACTCCTTGGCCGGGAGGATCGCGGCAAATATCGCGACACTGACCACGGCCAGGCCACCGAGGGCGGTCTTGGAATAGCCGATGATCAGCGCCGCGAGAATCATCAGCGCGATCGTCCCCATGCGAAAACGCTAGGGCCTGGAATCACCAGGTGTCGACAAAGCGATGGGCGCGGTTCGCGTCGATCGCTTTGCCCGCCAGGGCTGTCCGGATCCGGTCACGCGTCTCCGCCGGATCGATGACCTCGTCGATCTCGCCCAGCATGGCCGCGTTGATGGCACGTCCCTGCTCGTATGCCCGCTCCACCAGTTCGTCGAAACGCCTCGCACGCGCATCGTCGTCGGTGAGCGCCGCGAGTTCTGTGGCATAGCCGAGCCGGACGGCGCCCTCGAGTCCCATCGCCCCAACCTCGCCCGTCGGCCAGGCGAGGGTCGCGGCCGTCTCGCGGAAACCACCGCCGGCCATCGCCTGGGCGCCAAGGCCGTAGGCCTTGCGCAGCACGACCGTCACGACCGGCACGCGCAGGTTGGCCCCAATGACGAACAGGCGGCTCACGTGCCGCACCGATCCGGTGCGCTCGGCGTCCGGTCCTACCATGAAACCCGGTGTGTCACAGAGCGAGACGATGGGCAGTCCGTGGGCATCGCACAGTTGCAGGAAGCGGGCCAGCTTGTCGGCGGCGTCCGAGTCGATCGCCCCGCCGAGGTGCCCGGGGTTGTTGGCGATCAGACCCATTGGCACGCCCTCAATGCGCACAAGCGCCGTGATCGCTCCGGGGGCGAAGGCGGCACGCAACTCGAAGACGGCGTCCTCGTCGGCGAGGGCGCGGACGACGGCCCGCACGTCATACGGAGTCTTGCGCTTCTCGGGCACGAGATGCCGCAAGCGGCGCTGGTCACCGGCTCGCCAATCTCCTTGCGCCCCTTGGAAGTAGCTCAAGTAGTCACGAGCGGCGGCCATCGCGGCCTCGTCGTCATCCACCACGACATCGACCACGCCATTGCGTGTCTGGACCGACATCGGGCCGATCTCCTCGGCCGCGAACCTGCCCAAGCCGCCGCCCTCGACCATCGCCGGCCCGGCCATCCCGATGGTCGAGTCACGGGTGGCGATCAGCACGTCGCACACGCCGGCGAGGGCCGCATTGCCGGCGAAGCACCGGCCGGTGACGACCGCAACGGTGGGCACCCGTCCGCTCAGGCGGGCCATGCTGGCGAAAGTCTCTACATCCAGTCCGCTGGCCACGATGTGCGTGGCATCGACGTCACCCGGCCGGCCGCCGCCGCCCTCGGCCAGCAGGACGACGGGCAGGCCCTGGGCGCGCGCGATCCGCAACGCGCGGTCGGTCTTCTTGTGGTTGAAGTAGCCCTGCGTCCCGGCGAGCACCGTGTAGTCGTAGGCGAGCACAAGGCACTCGGCCCGCTGCTGCGCCTGGGCGCCGATGCGCCCGATGCCGGTGACGATGCCGTCAGCCGGAGTCATCGCAATGAGTTCCTCCAGTTCGCGACGGCCTCGTTGCGCCGCAACGGGAAGGCTCCCGTACTCCACGAAACTCCCCGGCTCCGTGAGCGCGGCGATATTCTCGCGGGCCGTTCGATGCCCGCCCGTATGCCGTTTGGTCACCGCCTCGGGCCGCGACGCGTCAAGGGTGAAGGCCTTTCGCTCGAGCACGGCCGCCAGGTCACGTCGGATGTGGTCGAGGTCCGTATCGTCAGTCGTAGCGTCGGTGTGGGGCACCACGTGATCCGTCGCAGCCACCGTGGCGAGGACGTCGTCAACGCGGACCTGGTCGCCGACGGCCGGCGAGACCTGGACCAGCGTCCCGGCGAACCCTGCGGCGACCGGGTGCTCCATCTTCATCGACTCCACTACCAGGACGGTGCTCGTGGCAGCGACGACGTCGCCGGCATGTCGCAGGACCGCGACGACCGTTCCACCCAGCGGTGACGTGATCGCGTGGACATCCCCTGCGGAACTCATCGGCCAGCCTCTCTGCTTCCGCTCGCGGCCCCGGCGACGACCGGAGACACGGATCACCAAGCGGGCCGCCAGGCTATCCGGGTTACCTTCTGCTGCCGCCGATCGGGTGGGGGCATAGCCTTCACGAAGGCAGGGCGCCGCGGCCCCGCCGAAGGAGCATCACCATGTCGGCCGAATCCCTGACCTTCCTCGGCGCCGCCCGAACCGTGACTGGGTCGAAATACCTCCTTCAACTCGGCGAACGCCGCATCCTGATAGACGCAGGCATGTTTCAGGGCGAGAAGCAGTGGCGCCTGCGCAACTGGGAGGACTTCCCTGTGCCTCCCGACACCCTGACCGACATCGTGCTGACCCATGCGCACATGGACCATTGCGGCTACCTCCCGGCCCTGGTCAAGAACGGTTTCGACGGGCCCGTCTGGTGCACCGCGGGCACGGCCGCCCTTGCGGCAATCGTGTTGCGGGACTCGGGCTTTCTCGCCGAGCGCGAGGCGCGGGACGCGGCGGCGGGCGGCTGGTCCAAGCACACGCCGCCACTGCCGATCTACACCAGCGCAGACGTGGAACGCACCCTGCCCCTGTTGCACCCGGTCGATTTCGACACGCGGGTCGACCTCGGCGAGGGGGTCGGCGTGGTCTTCACGCGGGCCGGCCACGTCCTCGGCTCGGCCTCGGTGACGGTGCGCACGCCGCATACGTCGATCGTCTTCTCCGGCGACCTCGGGCGCCACGACCACCCGGTCCTGCGTCCGCGCGACAAGCCTCCGGGGGCCGACTACGTCGTCATGGAGTCGACCTATGGCGATAGGGAACACCCCGAGCCGGCCAACCTGGCGCACGAGGCTCTGGCCGACGCAATTCGGCGCACGGCCGCCCGGGCAGGATCGGTCCTCATCCCGGCATTCGCGATCGACCGCACCGAGGTGGTGCTGCGCACCCTCGCCCAGTTGCGCGCTGACGGGCGGATCCCGGCGTACCTACCGATCTATGTCAACAGCCCGATGGCGACGGCGGCCCTGGAAGTCTATCGACGGGCGACCGCGGAGCTGCGCCCGGACATCGACATCGGCGAGTTCACCCGCATGGACAACGTCCATCTGGTCGCCTCGGCCGAGGAGTCGATGGCGCTGACCGCCGGCCGCCACCGTGACCCGTGCATCGTGATCTCCTCCTCGGGCATGGTCAACGGCGGGCGGGTGCTGCACCATCTGGAGCGGATGCTGCCCGATGCCCGCAACACCATCGTCCTGACTGGCTACCAGGCCGTCGGCACCCGTGGCCGAGCTCTCATGGAAGGTGCCACGCAACTGAAAATGCACGGCAAATACCTCCCCGTCCGTGCGGAAATCGTTGCCGACCAGGAGTTTTCTGTGCATGGCGACGCATCCGACCTGATCGACTGGGTCCGCGAGTTGGACCCGCAGCCGATCACGGTCTTCGTCACCCATGGCGAGGAGAAGGCGGCCGAGCAGTTCGCCAAAAGGCTCCAAAGAGAGCTCGAGCTGACCGCAGTCGTGCCGGCCTATGGGGAGCGAGTGGCCCTGGATGCCAGGGCGCCCGATGCCGGCGTCGTGGCCTCGCCGAGAGCGTCGGCGGTGACCAACGCGCGGGCGCTCGTCGAGGCGCACGCCAGCGCTGTCGGAGCGACCACGAGTTCTGCCGTCGCCGCCCTCGACCGGCAGCTACCTCGCGTCGACGGTCTGGACGGTGCGCGGATCGAGAGCGACCTGACCGTGCACGCCGATACGCCGGAGACGATCACCCTCACCGGCACGATCACCATCCGATTGCGCGGCGACGGTTGACACCTGGTCAGCCCTGAACCAGCGCCGCCATCTTCTTGGCGATCAACTCGGTGGCCCGCCGCGGGGCCAGGCGGGCCAGAGCATCGAGCCCGCGCGCGTCCTTGCCGACCAGGACCCGATAGCTCCCCTTCTCCAGGCCCTTGAGGATCTGCTGCGCGGCGTCGGCCGCCGATGTCATCGGCATCGGCGGATCCTGGGCGGCCGCATCTTCGCCACCGGGGATCGAAACACCGCTGTTCTCGGTGATGTGCGTCGACACGGCGCCGGGGAAGACGACGGTGACAGCGACCGGGGTCGTGCGCAGCTCGGCATACAGCCCCTCGGTGAACAACTTCACGGCAGCCTTGCTCGCGCCATAGATCGTCTGGCCGGGCACCGGCGCGAAGCCGCCCATGCTGGAGACGTTGACGATCGCGGCTTCCGGCCGGGTCAGGAGCACGGGCAGAAAGGCCTTGCAGGTGTTGACGACGCCCCAGAAGTTGACGTCCATCACCTTCTCGATGTCGAGATAGTCCAACTCGGCGAACGGCACGAAACGCTGGATGATGCCGGCGATGTTGAGCAGCCCGTCGACCTGCCCGTGGGCCGCGATCACGGCGTCCGGCAGGGCGGCCACGCCGGCACGGTCGGCGACGTCGAGCGGGTGCGTGGAGAGCCGGCTGGCATTGGTCCCGGCCAGTGCCGTCGTCTCGGCCAGGCCCTCGTGGCGCAGGTCCACCGCCGCCACCCGAGCGCCGCGGGCGAGAAGGGCGAGGACCACCTCACGACCGATCCCGTTGCCGCCCCCGGTCACGACGAACACCTTGTCGCGCAATCGCATTGCTGCCTCCTTGCCGCTGGGCTCACGACCCGGCCGGGCCGTGCTGAGCGCCCACAATCATCGTATGTCGCTGCTCCGCGACCCTAGATGGCGGCCTCGCCGGTCTCCCCGGTGCGGACGCGGACGACCGACTCGACCGGCACGACCCAGACCTTGCCGTCGCCGATCCGGCCGCCGCGCGCGGCACTGACGATGGCCCGAACGATGTCCGCGCTGTCGTCATCCTCGGCTAGCACCTCGACGCGGACCTTGGGCACGAAGTCGACGACATATTCGGCGCCGCGATAGACCTCCGAGTGCCCGCGTTGCCGGCCGTGGCCGGCGACCTCGCCGATCGTCATCCCTTCGACGCCCAACGCGGTGAGCGCCGCGCGCACGTCCTCGAGTGCATGCGGTTTGATCACGGCGGTCACCAGTTTCACAGGTCGTCCTCTCGGAGGGTGGTCAGATTGGCGAGCAGGCCATGCCCGCTGGCCCGGCCGGCAGCCGTGGCGTGCAGTTCGTATGCCGTTTCCCCGTGCGCAGCGAGGTCGATGCCGCCCACCTCGTGGTCCTTGGTGATCCGGAAGCCGATGGTCTTCTCGATGAGCAGCCCGAGCAACCCGGACATCGTGAACGCAAATGCGAGGACGACGCCGGCCCCCATGGCTTGTTTACCGAGCTGGGTGACCCCCCGCCATACAGCAATCCGGCGACGCCGGTCGGGGCGGGCTTGGTGGCGAGCAGGCCGATGCCGAGCGTGCCGACGATGCCGCCGACGAGGTGGACGCCGACGACGTCCAGGGAATCGTCATACCCGAACCGGTACTTCAGGCCGACCGCCCAGCAACAGATCGCACCGGCGACCGCGCCCATGACCATGGCTCCGATGGGCGAGAGCGAGCCGCACGAGGGCGTGATCGCGACCAACCCACCGACGAGGCCAGACGCTGCACCGAAGGAGGTCAGCACGCCGTCGCGGAGGCGCTCGACGATGAGCCAGCCGGCGACGCCCGTCGCGCCGGCCAGCAGGAGGGTAGCGAAGACGATCCCGGCCGTATGCCCCGCAGCGAGCGCCGAGCCGGCAGTGAAGCCGAACCACCCGAACCACAGCAGGCCGGCGCCGAGCATGACATAGGTCAAATTGTGCGGACGCATCGGATCCTTGCCGAATCCGACGCGTTGCCCCAGCACGACGGCTAACGCCAAACCCGATGCGCCGGAACAAATCTCGACCGCTGTGCCGCCGGCGAAGTCGATGACGCCGATGCGGTTGGCGAGCCAGCCTCCGACGTTCCCGTCATGCGAGATGTCGAAGACCCAGTGGGCGACGGGCGCGTAGACGAGCACTGTCCACGCCCCGACATAGATCAGCCACGAGGTGAACTTTGCGCGGTCCGCGATGGCGCCGGAGATCAGCGCACCGGTGATCACACAGAAGAGGCCCTGGAAGACCGCGAACAGGATGGTCGGATAGGTGTGGCCTTGGTCGGCCGCCTCGGTCAGTAGGCGGCTCAGGCCGGCGTACTGCGTCGGGTTGCCGATCAGGCCCTGTCCGGTGTCGTCGCCGAAGGCGAGCGAGTAGCCGAAGAGGGTCCAGATCACGAGGATGACGACGTCAGAAGCCAGGCGGTGTCGCCGGAGTCGATGGTCGGCGACGCGGCATGGCGTGGGCAAGGAGCGCGGTCACGAAGGCGGAGCATATGCCGCCCGCCCCCTTCTGCGGCAGCCCTGTCTCATCCCGAGTGGCTGGGGATCACAGGGACGCGGCCAGGCGGGTGCCCTGGTCGATGGCCCGCTTGGCGTCGAGCTCGGCCGCGACATCGGCACCGCCGATCAGGTGGGTGGAGACGCCCGCATCGAGCAGAGCGTCCAGCAGCGTGCGCTCGGACTCCTGCCCGGTGCAGAGCACGACATTGTCGACGTCGATCACGTGCTCGGTCTCGCCGATCCGGAAATGCAGACCCGCGTCGTCGACGCGGTCGTAGGTCACGCCGGCGACGAAGCGGACGCCACGGTTCTTCAGCTCCGTGCGGTGGATCCAGCCCGTCGTCTTGCCCAGACCGGCGCCGAGCTTGCTGTCCTTGCGCTGCATCAGCGTCACCTCGCGGGGCGGAGTCTCCCGCACGGGTTCGGCCAGTCCGCCGGGGGTTCGGTGCTCAGGGTCGATGCCCCAGACCCGCAGGAAGTCATCGACGTCGGTGGGGTCGGCGCCGCTGTCGGTGAGGAACTCGGCGACGTCGAAGCCGATGCCGCCTGCGCCGAGGACAGCCACGCGTTGCCCCACGGGCGCCTTGTCCCGCAGCACGTCCAGGTAGCCCAAGACCTTGGGATGATCGAGTCCGTCGATCTCGGGGATCCGGGGCGTCACACCGGTGGCCAGGATCACCTCGTCGTATGCCGCGTCCACCAGCTCAGCCACGCCGACCCGGGCGCCGGTGCGCACGTCGACGCCGTGCCGGTCGAGCTCGTGCGCGAAGTAGCGCATGGTCTCGTCGAACTCCTGCTTGCCGGGGATCTCGCGAGCGACAGTGAGTTGTCCGCCGATCCGGTCGGCGGCCTCGTAGAGCGTGACGGCGTGTCCGCGGCTGGCTGCCGTGCTGGCGGCGGCGAGGCCGGCCGGGCCGGAGCCGACGACGGCGATCC
>NZ_DAOQZV010000003.1:0-16559 GCF_035343835.1 Nostocoides sp.
CGTGCTGGCGGCTGCGAGGCCGGCCGGCCCGGAGCCGACGACGGCGATCCGCTTGGGCGCCGTCGTCGGCGCGATGACTAGGTCGGTTTCGTGGCAGGCGCGTGGGTTGACCAGGCAGGAGGTCAGCTTCATCGCGAAGGTGTGGTCGAGGCAGGCCTGGTTGCAGCCGATGCAGGTGTTGATCGCCTCGGGGGTTCCGGCGGCTGCCTTGGCGACGAAATCGGCGTCGGCGAGGAAGGGCCGCGCCATCGAGACGAGATCGGCATACCCTTGGGCGAGAAGGGATTCGGCCTTCTCGGGGGTGTTGATGCGGTTGCTGGTGACGAGCGGGATCGAGACCGAGCCCATCAGCTTCTTGGTCACCCAGGCATACGCGCCCCGGGGCACCATGGTCGCGATGGTGGGGATGCGGGCCTCGTGCCAGCCGATGCCGGTATTGAGGATCGTCGCGCCGGCGTCCTGGATCGCGAGGGCGAGTTCGACGACCTCGTCGAAGGTCGATCCCTCGGGCACCAGATCGAGCATCGAGAGCCGGTAGATGATGATGAAATCGGTGCCGACGGCCTCGCGGACGCGTCGGACGATCTCGACCGGAAAGCGCATCCGGTTGGCGTAGCTGCCGCCCCACCGGTCGGTGCGCTTGTTGGTCTGACGGGCGATGAACTCGTTGATCAGGTAACCCTCGGACCCCATGATCTCCGCGCCGTCGTAGCCCGCGTTCTTTGCCAGCCGCGCGCACCGGACGTAGTCCTCGATGGTCCGCTCGACGTCCTCGTCGGAGAGCTCGCGGGGCGGGAAGGGGCTGATCGGCGCCTGTATCGGACTCGGGGCCACAAGGTCGGGGTGATAGGCATAACGTCCGAAATGGAGGATCTGCATCGCGATCCGGCCGCCGGCCTCGTGGACGGCATCGGTGATCAGCCGGTGCTGCGCGGCCTGTTCGTCGTCGACCAGCAGCGCGCCGCCGGGGTAGGGCCGGGCCTCGTCATTGGGGGCGATGCCTCCGGTCACGATCAGGCCCACGCCGCCGCGCGCGCGGTCGGCATAGAAGGCCGCCATCCGCTCGAAGCCGTTCGGGGCCTCCTCGAGGCCGACGTGCATCGAGCCCATGATCACCCGGTTGGGCAAGGTGGTGAAGCCGAGATCGAGCGGGGCGAGCAGGTGCGGGTACGCGGTGCTCATGCACCCTCCAATAGTAAACGAATTGATTAGGTATGCCGTTGACTGTACGCAGCGTCGTTCTCGCCGGTCCAGAGGCGTCAGAGGTGACGTCGATGACGTCGAGCACGGCCTTAGCTCAGGCGCTCGATGATCATCGCCATGCCCTGGCCGCCGCCGACGCACATTGTCTCTAGCCCGATCTGCTTGTCGTGGAAGGCGAGCGAATTGACCAGGGTCGAGGTGATCCGCGCTCCGGTCATCCCGAAGGGGTGACCGACGGCGATCGCGCCGCCGTTGACATTGAGCTTCTCCATCGGGATGCCGAGTTCGCGGGCGGAGCCGATCACTTGGACGGCGAAGGCCTCGTTGATCTCGGCGAGGTCGATATCGCCGATCGTCATCCCCGCCTGAGCCAGCACCCGGCGGGTGGCCTCGATCGGTCCGAGACCCATGATCTCGGGGGAGAGGCCCGAGACCGCCGTGGCGACGACGCGCGCCAACGGCGTCACCCCCAGTTCCTTGGCGCGCGAGTCGGACATGACGATCACGGCGGCGGCGCCGTCGTTGAGCGGGCAGGCGTTGCCGGCGGTGATCGTGCCGTCGGGCCGGAAGACGGGCTGCAGTTGCGCAACCTTCTCGAGGGTCACGCCGGGGCGGGGTCCGTCGTCGGCGCTGACGACGGTGCCGTCGGGGAGGGTGACCGGGACGATGTCGGTGGCCCAGAAGCCGTTGGCGATCGCCTGCTCGGCGAGATTCTGGCTGCGCACCCCGAACTCGTCCTGCTCCTGGCGGGTGATGCCGGTGAGCTGGGCGACATTCTCGGCCGTCTGCCCCATGGCGATGTAGACGTCCGGAAGGTCACCGGTTTGCCGGGGATCGGTCCATTCGGGGGCTCCGCCCTGGGCGCGCTCGCGGGTGCGATCGCTCGCGGCGGCGAAGTGCGGGTTCTGGGCGGCGGCGTTGAGGTCAGCGCCGCCAGCAGCGAACCGGCTGACGGTCTCGACGCCCGCCGAGATGAAGGCCTGGCCTTCGCCGGCCTTGATCGCGTGGAAGGCCATGCGGGTCGTCTGCAGGCTGGAGGAGCAATAGCGGTTGACGGTGACGCCGGGGAGGGTGTCGTAGCCCGCGAGCGCCGCGACGACGCGGGCCATATTGAAGCCGCCCTCACCAGCCGGGTTGCCGGTTCCCAGCATCAGGTCGTCGAGGGTCGCGGGGTCGAGCGCCGGCACCTTCGCGAGGGCGGCTTGGACCATCTGCACGGTCAGGTCGTCCGGCCGCATGCCGACCAGGGATCCCTTCATGGCGCGCCCGATCGGGGAGCGGGCGACGGCGACAATGACGGCTTCGGGCATGGCAAATACTCCTTCGGACGGGCCTGGCCCTAACCCTCGCACGCCCGGCCCCACGGCATACGGCCCCCCACCTGTGAGGTGGGCGACGTCGAAGACAGCAATCCGGTGCGTCAGGATGGGGAGCGTGACGGAACGGCCGAGCGGCCCCCTGGCGGGCCTGCGCGTGGTGGAACTTGCGGGGATCGGTCCGGGCCCCCACGCGTGCATGGTGCTTGCGGACCTGGGCGCCGACGTCGTGCGCATCGAACGCCGAGGTGGAGCCCCGGACGCCTTCGATGACCGGCCCGACATCCTGCTCCGCGGCCGACGCTCGATTTCGGCGGACTTGAAGGACCCCGACGACATCGCCATGGTCGGGGCGCTGATGGCCGTGGCTGACGTGGTGGTTGAGGGCTTTCGCCCGGGCGTGACCGAGCGTCTCGGCCTCGGACCGGACGCTGCGCTCGCCGCGAACCCCCGATTGGTGTATGCCCGCATCACCGGCTGGGGACAGGACGGCCCCCGTGCGCTGTCGGCCGGGCACGACCTCAACTACATCGCGCTGACCGGGGCCTTGGCCGCCATCGCGCGACCGGGCCAGCCGTCCACCGTGCCGCTGAATCTCGTGGGCGACTTCGGCGGCGGCTCGCTCTATTGCGTCGTCGGCATCCTGGCGGCCCTGTGGGAGCGCGAACGCTCCGGGGCCGGACAGGTCATCGACGCGGCCATGGTCGACGGCGCCTCCTCCCTGATGCAGATGGTCTGGTCGATGCGCGGTATCGGGATGTGGATCGATCGGCCCGCCGTGAATCTCCTGGACGGTGGGGCGCCCTTCTACGACGTCTACGTATGCCGTGACGGTGGTCAGCTCGCGGTCGCCGCGCTCGAGCCGGCGTTCTATGCGCTCCTGCTCGACGGCCTGGAGCTCGACCCGAAAAGCCTTCCGGCACAGTATGACCCGGACGGCTGGCCGGCCATCCGCGCGGCACTCACCGAACGGATAGCGAGCCGCACTCGCGACGAATGGGCCTCGGTGTTCGCATTCACGGATGCCTGCGTCACGCCCGTGCTCTCCCTCGCCGAAGCCGCCCAGGATGCCCACTTGGCCGCGCGCGGCACTCTGGTCGACGTCGACGGTACGGTCCAGGCGGCCCCTGCGCCGCGGTTCTCGCGTACCCCGGCACGCGCCCCGCAGCCCCCTGGCCGCGCCGACAGCCACCGGGCCGACGTGCTTCGTGACTGGCTGGCTGCACCAGGCAACTGACCGGGCCCCCTTTGGCGACCTGCCCGCTCAGGTGAGGTCGAGCGCCAGCGCGAGCTGATCGGCCCAGGCCGTGACGATGCCGCTCCGGCGCCGCGAGTCGTCGGTCAGGACGTCGGCCAGGGCGAGGCCCCGCGCCAGGTCCAGGGTGGCCTGGATCAGGCGCCGGACTTCGGGATCCCGGTCGTCGACGCCGAGCAGCCGGACCGCGCGGGCGTGCGCCTCCTTGCCGAAACGCCGCTCCAAGGGGACCACGACGGCCCGCAGCGCCGGATCCGCGGTCGTCGCGGTCCAGACCTGCAGGGCCGCGCGGAAGAGATCGCCGCCGACCAGCTCGACCAGCTGCGCGACAACGGCGCGGACCCTCTTCGTGCCCGATCCGCCGGGATCGGGGAGGGCGTCGACTGCCGCGATGCGTGCTGCGAACATGTGCTCCAGGGCCGCGACGACGAGGTCCTCGCGGGTCGGGAAATGATGCTGAACGGCGCCCCGGCTGATCCCGGCCTCGGCCGCTACCAGCCCGACCGTCGTCGCCTCCCACCCACGGCTCGTCAGGACCGCGACCGTCGTGGTGAGCAGCCGCTGTCGCGTCTGCCGGCTGCGGTCCTGCTTCGGCTCGGTCACGCGAACTCAGTCCGCCGCCGGCGAGGCGTCGTGGAGGTCGGCCAGGACGACCAGGGTGACGCCTTGCTCGACCTGGTCACCGACCGCGACCCGCAACTGCGTGACGATGCCGGCGGCAGGTGCGCGGACTGGATGTTCCATCTTCATCGCCTCGAGCCACATCAGCGGATCTCCGGCTTCGACGCGGTCGCCCATCGAAACGGCCACGCGCACAACGGATCCGGGCATCGGCGCGGTGAGCGCCCCGGCCGGAGCCTGACTGCTCGGGTCGACGAAGCGCGGCACGCGACGCAGGGTGATCGAGCCGTCCGGGCCGTCGATCGCCACCTGCGCGTCATCGTCCTCGCCGAACCGGGCGACGCGCCAGGTGCGTTGGACGCCGTCGACATCCAATGTCACCGCATCGGGGCCGTCATCGATCAGCAGCAACCCATCGATACCCGCGGGGAGAGCGCCGATTTCGAGCCCGTCGCGGCCGAAGCGATAGTGCACATCGATCGACCGTTCGCCCACGGCATACGTGCGGGTGCGATAGCCGACAGGCACATTCCGGAAGCCGCTGCGCGCCTGACCGACCCGCCCGTATGCCGCGTCGGCCACCGCGGCGATCACCGCGCCGAGCGCGGGGTCTAGGCCCTGGCCGAGAAGGAGCTGATCGGGCGGATTGTCTTGATAGAAGGAGGTATCGGCGCGGCCGGCGAGGAAGTCGGCGTGGGTGAGGCTGGCCACGAGCAGGTCGCGGTTGGTGGTGACCCCGTGGACACGCGCCGTCCGCAAGACGCCCGCCAGCGCGCGCGCCGCGTCCCCGCGGCGCGGTGCGACGGCGATCACCTTGGCCAGCATGGCGTCGTACTGCGTGCCGATCACGCTGCCCGACTCGACCCCGGAGTCGAGGCGGATGCCGTTGTCGAGCAGTCCGAAGCTCGCCCCCACACCGGGCACCTCGAATCTCGCCAATCGGCCGGCCTGGGGTTGCCACGCGGCCGACGGGTCCTCGGCATAAAGGCGGGCCTCGATCGCGTGACCCGTCATGTGGGGCTCGGGGCCGTCCAACAGGCGACCCTCGGCGATATCGAGCTGTCGCGCCACGAGATCCACGCCCGTCACGCATTCGGTGACCGGGTGCTCGACCTGCAGCCGCGTGTTCATCTCGAGGAACCAGAAGTTGCCGGCGTCGTCGGCCAGGAACTCGACCGTACCCGCGCCGCGATAGCCGACCGCAGCACCGGCGGCCCGTCCGGCGGCGAGCAGGCGGTCGCGAGTCGCCGGCCCGAGGCGCTCGATGAGCGGCGACGGCGCCTCCTCGATGACCTTTTGATGGCGGCGTTGTAGGGAGCACTCGCGCTCGCCGAGGGCCCAGATCGTGCCGGCGGCGTCGCCGAGGATCTGGACCTCCACGTGATGTCCGGAGGGCAGGTAGCGCTCGCAGAAGACGGTTGCGTCGCCGAAGGCACTCGCGGCCTCGCGGGCGGCCGCCGCCAAGGCTCCCTCGAGATCGCCGAGGCTGGAGACGATGCGCATCCCCCGGCCGCCGCCCCCCGCCGACGCCTTGACCAGGACCGGCAGATCGGCGTCGGTGATCCCGGCCGGGTCGAGCCGGTCCAGGACCGGAACCCCGGCGGCAGCCATCAGCGACTTGGACGCGACCTTCGAGCCCATGATGTCGATCGACTCCGGATCCGGACCGATCCAGACCAGCCCGGCGTCCTGGACCGCGCGGGCGAAACCCGCGCTCTCGGAGAGGAAGCCATAGCCGGGGTGGACGGCGTCGGCGCCCGTTCGCACCGCCGCGGCAATGATCAGGTCGCCGCGCAGATAGGTCTCGGCCGGCGCGGCACCGGGCAGATGCACAGCGCAATCCGCTTCGCGCACATAGGGGCTTGAGGCGTCGGGATCGGAGAAGACGGCGACGGTGCCGATCCCGCGGGATCGAGCAGTGGCGAAGACCCGGCGGGTGATCTCGCCACGGTTGGCGACAAGGACTCGGGTGATCGATGACATTGCTGCCCTCACATCCGGAAGACGCCGAAGTTGGCGGTGCCGGTGACCGGCGCCGTGTAGATGGCGGACAGGGCGAGTCCGAGGACGTCGCGGGTATCCCGCGGGTCGATGATCCCGTCGTCATAGACCAGCCCGGAGAGCACGAGCGGCATCGCCTCGGCGCTGATCTGCTGCTCGACGAAATTGCGCAGCGCCAGAGCGCTGTGCTCGTCGAATTCCCGGCCCTGGGCGAGCGCGGAGGCGCGGGAGACGGCATACGTGACATCGGCGAGTTGAGCGGCGCCCATCACCGACGACCGGGCGCTGGGCCAGGTGAAGACGAACCGGGGATCGAAGGCGCGACCACACATCCCGTAGTGCCCGGCGCCATAGGAGTTGCCCACCAGAAGTGACAGGTGCGGGACGGTCGAGTTCGCGACCGCATTGATCATCATCGCGCCGTGCTTGATGATGCCACGTTGCTCGTATTCTTTGCCGACCATGTAGCCAGTCGTGTTGTGCAGGAACAACAGTGGTGTGTTGGAGCGATTGGCCAGCTGGATGAACTGGGTGGCCTTTTGGGACTCCTCGCTGAAGAGCACACCGCGCGCGTTGGCGAGGATCCCGATCGGGTAGCCGAAGAGCTGGGCCCAGCCGGTGACCAGCGAGCTGCCGTAGAGCGGCTTCATCTCGTCGAAGTCGCTGTCGTCGACGATGCGGGCGAGGATCTCGCGTGGGTCGAAGGGCGATTTCAGGTCGGGCGGGACGATCGCGAGCAGATCGTCGGCGGCATAACGTGGTGGGCGCGGGGTGCCGGTGGCAGGGGTGCCGGCCTTGCGCCAGTTCAGGCGGGTGACGATGCGCCGGCCGATCCGGATCGCGTCCTGCTCGTCGCGGGCGAAATGGTCGGCAAGCCCCGAGACGCGCGCGTGCATGTCGGCGCCGCCGAGCGACTCGTCGTCCGACTCCTCTCCGGTCGCCGCCTTGACCAGAGGCGGCCCGGCGAGGAAGACCTTGGACCGCTTCTCGATCATCACGACGTGATCGCTCATCCCCGGCAGGTAGGCACCGCCCGCGGTCGAGTTGCCGAAGACCAGCGCGATTGTCGGTATGCCGTTCGCGGACAACCGTGTCAGGTTGCGAAAGATCGCGCCACCAGGGACGAAGACATCCTTCTGGGTCGGCAGGTCGGCACCTCCGGACTCGACCAGCGAGATCACCGGCAGCCGATTTTGCAGGGCGATCTCGTGCATGCGCAGGGTCTTCTTCAGCGACCAGGGGTTGCTGGCGCCACCCTTGACGGTGGGGTCGTTGGCGATGATCAGGGCCTCGACTCCCTCGACCACGCCGATGCCGGCGACGACGCTGCCGCCGACGCTGAAGGAGGACCCATAGCCCGCCAAGGGAGCCAGTTCCAGGAAGGGCGCATCCGGGTCGAGGAGCAACTCGATGCGTTCGCGCGCAGTCAGTTTGCCGCGCTTGTGGTGCCGGGCGATGGCCTGGTCGCCACCTCCGGCGACGGCCTTGGCAAGTTCGGTGTCGATGCCGGCGACGGCGGCCAGCATGCACTCCCGCGCAGCTCGCGCGTCTGGGCTGTGCAGGTCGAGGGTCGAGCGGAGGACCGTCATCGGGTCACGTCCGATGGCCCTTGGGGGAGAAGCGTTTCGGGAATGTCCACGAGGCGCGAGCGCAGCCACTCGGCCAGACCTTTGGCCTGCGGATCGAAGCGCGCGTTATAGGCGACGCCCTGGCCCAGCAGGCCGTCGATGACGATGTTGACGGCCCGGAGATTGGGCAGGTAGGTGACCTCAACCGGCAGGCCGTCGGTCTCGGGTAGCAGGGTGCCGATCATCGCTGGGGTGAGCAGGTGCGCCAGCCAGGGATAGGCCCGCTCGTCGCGCACCCAGACGCCGACATTGGCGTTGCCGCCCTTGTCGCCGGATCGGGCCCCCGCGATCGTGCCGAGCGGGAGGCGAGAAGTCGGACCGGCGGGGTCGGGGGACGCTGGTGGAGAGCCGAGGAGGGGCGTCATTGCCCGGTAGGCCGGCGGCTCCCCGATCCGTTCGACGTCACCACCGTCGTGGACGACCTCGTGTGCCGGAATACCTTGGGGCACAAAGCCGGCCGTGAACACGCCATACGGTGATCCGGCAGCGGGCGGGGTGGTGGCGAAGAAGCCGGGGTACGAGCCGAGGGCGACCTCGATGGCAGCGTTGGCGAAGCCGCGCCCGACCGCGTGCTCGTCGGTGTCGCGGCCGACCACGGTCAGTAGCGCTGCCGCCTCCTGCTGGGTCGCGGCGTCCGGGCGATCGGTCCTGGCCAGTCGCCACGTCAGTTCGGCCGGACTTGAGGGGAGGGCGCCGGTGAATTGCCCTTGGAAGAGTGCGGCTTTCGCGTCGATGTCGAGCCCGGTCAGGACCAGGGTGAGTTCGTTGCGATAGCCGCCGAGGGTGGTCAGGGAGACCTTCAGGTCCGGTGGCGGCGCCTCGCCCCGGACTGCGCTGATGGCGACTCGGTCGGCGCCGTCCTGGGTGACGCGCACGGAGTCGAGCCGGGTGGTGACGTCGGGCCCGGCATACCGGGCGTCTGCGATCTCGTAGAGCAGCTGCGAGATGACCGTGTCCACGGTGACGGCGCCACCGGTGCCTGCGTGCTTGGTGATGATGCTGGAGCCGTCGCGGTGAAGCTCCGCGATGGGGAAGCCGGGGTGGATCGGATCGGCGATCTCGGTGAAGAAGGGGTAGTTGCCACCCGTGGCCTGGGTCCCGCACTCGATGACATGGCCCGCCACCGTCGCTCCGGCGAGCGCGTCGTAATCCCTTGCTGCCCAGCCGAAGTGGGCGGTCCCCGGGCCGATCGTCAAGGCGGCGTCGGTGACCCGGCCGGTGACGACGATATCGGCCCCGGCGCTCAGGGCGCGCGCGATTCCGAAGGCGCCGAGATAGGCGTGGGCGCCCAGCGGCCGGCCGAGCCCGAGAGTGTTCGCGTCCGCCGTCAGATCATCGCCGAGGACATGGGCGATCCGGGGCGCCAGGCCCTGACCATCCGCCTGTTCGCGAATCGCGGCCACGAGCGCGGGGGTGTTGACGCCGCCGGCATTGGCGACGATGCGCACCCCCTGCGTCAATGCGAGGCCGAGGCAATCGCGCAACTGGACGAGAAAGGTCTTGGCATATCCGGTCGCCGGGTCCTTCATGCGATCGCGACCGAGGATGAGCATCGTGAGCTCGGCGAGATAGTCACCCGTGAGGACATCGATGTGGCCGCCCTCGAGCAGTTCGCGCATCGCGCTGAGCCGATCGCCGTAGAAGCCCGAGCAATTCGCCACGCGAAGCACGTCAGCGTCGCGGCCGATCACGCGCCGGCCCCACGTCCGGGAGGACCGGCGAACGCCTGGGCGATGGGCAGCCAGGCCGCCGCTGCCCCGCTCGCCCGCAGGCCGGTGGCGGAGACCGGACGCCGCTGCGTCACGACCAGGCAGAAGTCCTCGGCGCTGCCCGTGACGCGATCCCCTGCGTCTGCCGGTCCCCACGCCCACAACTCGCCGCCCGGCGCGGTCAACTCGATGCGGAACTCGGCCGCCGGCGCGGGGCGGCCGTTCACGGCATACGCATAGTTGCGGGTGCGGACGCCCAGGTGCGCGATGTCGCGAAGCCGCTCCGTCGGCACCCGGGTGCTGCCGAGCCCATCGGCGACGTCTTGGCCGTGGGCCCAGGTCTCCATCAGACGCGCCGTGGCCATCGAGCGAGGCGTCATCGGCGGCCCGAACCAAGGCAGGCGAACACTCGGGTCGGCCTGTGTCAGAGCGGCGCCTAGGGCGGTCCGCGCCGCACGCCAGCGTGCCAGCAGCGTGGCGGGATCGACATTCGCGCCCTGCTCGGCTGCCTTGTCGACCAGCCCGTATGGGTCCGCGGCAGCCGCCTTGAGTTGTGCGCCGAAGGACGCTGGGTCGGTCGCGGCCAGCAGGGCAATCTCGTCGGTCCAGGCAAGGTGAGCGATCTGGTGGGCGATCGTCCAGCCCGCGGCGGGGGTGTCGCGCCGCCACTCGCTCGGCGCCAAGTCGGCGACCAGCGCGTCGAGCTCGTCGGCCTCGCCGAGGAAGGCGGCGACGGTTTCGGTCATCCAGCGAGCGTGGCATAGAAGGCGAAAACAAGCAAGAGTGCTTGTTTTTTCGCACTAGCGCGGCTAGCGTCGCGAGAATGCTGCTCACCGATGACCATCGCGCCTTTCGCGAGAGCGTGCGCCAGTTCGTCGACACCGCGATCAACCCGCATGCCGATGAGTGGGAACGCGGCGGTCACGCTCCTCTGCACGAGATTTTCCCCAAGGCCGCGGCGCTGGGGCTGCTCGGGTTGGAGTACGACACGGCATACGGCGGGGAGGGTGGCGACCACAGCTTCTCGATGGTCGCCGCCGAGGAGTACGGGCGCATGCATACGGCCGGGGTCGGGATGGCGCTGGGCGTGCAGGCGATGATGGCGACGCCGTCGTTGCACAAGTACGGCACGCACGAGGTCAAGCAGCGCTTCCTCGCCCCGGCGATCGCGGGCACGGCCGTTGCCGCTATCGGTGTGACCGAGCCGGACACGGGGTCGGATGTCGCCGGCATCCGGACCCGCGCGGTGCGCGACGGCGAGGACTGGGTGATCAGCGGGCGCAAGCTCTACATCACCAATGGCGCGCAGGCCGACTGGGTATGCCTGCTGGTGCGCACCTCCGACGAGGGCGGCTACCGCGGGATGTCACAGGTGATCGTGCCGACTGACGCTCCGGGATTCACCGTCGCGCGGACGCTCGACAAGCTCGGCAATCGCAGCTCCGACACCGCCGAACTCCTCCTCGACGGGGTGCGTGTGCCGGTGAGCAACACTATCGGCGAGATCGGGCGCGGCTTCCAGCAGCAGATGGAGCAGTTCGTCGTCGAGCGGATGTTCGTCGCCTACACCGTGGTCGGGCAGTGCGACTACGCCTTGTCGAGAACGCGCCAATTCATCCATGACAGAAAGGTTTTCGGCCGGCCCCTGGCGGATCGCCAGTATGTCGCCTTCCGCCTGACCGAGCTGCAGGCTGAGGTCGACCTGCTGCGCAGCCACAATCTCGCGACCTGCGAGACGCTGATGGCGGGCGGCGATATCACCCGGATGGGGGCCGTCGCCAAGCTCAAAGCCGGCCGCATCTCGCGGGAGGTGGCCGACTGGTGCATCCAGTTCCACGGCGGCATGGGCTATATCGAGGAGACCTGGACGGCCCGGCACCTGCGCGATGCCCGCTTGGTCGGCATCGCCGGCGGCGCCGACGAGGTCATGCTCTCGATCCTCGCCCGCCTCGACGGCCTCCCCGCCTGACGTCGAGAGGCCGGTTCAGGCCCGTCGAGAGGCCGGTTCAGCCCCGTCGAAAGGCCGGTGCTGCCGCCCATGGCGCGACCTCACATTCATATGGGAGATCTCCCGTACATTTCAGGGCCCTCACGCGACGGCCTATCGATGAGCGAAATTGCGGCTATAGCCGCACTATCACTCATCGATATCGCCCAGGCCGCCCACTGGCAGCGCCACACCGCCCGTGCCAGGGTAGAGACATGCGAATCGCGCTCTTCGTCACCTGCCTCGGGGATGCGCTCAATCCTGAGGTCGGCCGGGCCACGGTGCGCATTCTCGAGCGCCTCGGCCACGAAGTCACCTTCCCGGCCGGCCAGACGTGCTGCGGCCAGATGCACACCAACACCGGCTACCAGCGCCAAGCGCTCGGGATCATCCGCCAATACGTCGACACCTTCGAGCGGGCCCTCGCCGACGGGGCCGAGGCGATTATCGCGCCCAGCGGATCGTGCGTCGGGTCGGTGCGCCATCAACATACGTATGTTGCGCGGCGGGCCGGCGAGACGCAGCTCGCCGCCCGAGCCGCCACGGTGGCCGAGCACACCTATGAGCTCTCGGAACTGCTCGTCGACGTCCTCGGGGTCACCGATGTCGGCGCCTACTTCCCCCATCGGGTGACCTATCACCCGACCTGCCACTCCCTGCGCATGCTCGGCGTCGGCGACAAGCCGCTCCAACTGCTGCGCGCGGTGCGTGGCATCGACCTGGTGGAACTGCCTGCAGCACAGCAGTGTTGCGGATTCGGCGGCACCTTTGCCCTGAAGAATGCCGCGACGTCCACGGCCATGCTCGCCGACAAGGTCACCCACATCCGCAAGACCGAGGCGGCCGTCCTCACCGCGGGCGACGCCTCCTGCCTGATGCACATCGGCGGGGGCCTTAGGCACCTGCGCACCGGCGTGCAGGTCATGCATCTCGCGCAGATCCTCGCCGAGGACGGGAGCGCCCACCCATGAGCGGCCAAACCTTCCTCGGTATGCCGCATCACGCCGTGGGCGCCACCTCACCGATCGAGGGAGCCCGCCCTTTCCCTCAGGCGGCGCCGGCAGCTCTCGCCAACCCGACCCTGCGCCACAACCTCGGCCACGCCACCTCCGTCATCCGCGCCAAGCGGGCCGAGGTCGTCTCGGAGGTCCCCGACTGGGAGGACCTGCGCGAGGCCGGCCGCGCGATCAAGGACGAAACTCTGGCCCGTCTTCCGCAACTGCTCGAAGAGCTGGAGGCCAAGGTCGTCGCCGCCGGTGGACACGTCCACTGGGCGCGCGATGCTGCGGAAGCCAATGCCATTGTCACCGAACTCGTCAAGGCCACCGGTGAGACCGAGGTCGTCAAGGTCAAGTCGATGGCGACCGCCGAGATCGGGGTCAACGACCACCTCGCCGCGAACGGCATTCACGCCATCGAGACCGACCTCGCCGAACTCATTGTCCAACTCGCCGACGACATCCCGAGCCACATTCTCGTTCCCGCGATCCACTTCTCCCGCAACGAGATCCGCGACATTTTCCGCAGCGGGATGCCAGGCGTGGACCCGGCGATCTCCAGCAATCCGCGCGAGCTCGCCATGGCGGCGCGGGCCTATCTGCGGGAGCGTTTCCTGCAGGCCAAGGTCGCGATCAGCGGCGCCAACTTCGCCGTTGCCGAGAGCGGCACCCTCGTGGTGCTGGAGTCCGAAGGCAATGGCCGCATGTGCCTGACACTTCCGCCGACCCTGATCACCGTGATGGGCATCGAGAAGCTCGTGCCGCGCTGGCAGGACCTGGAGGTCTTCCTCCAACTGCTGCCGCGCTCGTCGACGGGTGAGCGGATGAATCCGTACACGACGATGTGGACCGGCACCACGGCATACGTCAATGGCGGCGACGGCCCGCGCGAGTTCCATCTCGTCCTGCTCGACAACGGCCGCTCGCGCATCCTGGCCGACGAGATGGGCAAGGCTGCCCTGCGGTGTATCCGGTGCTCGGCGTGCCTGAACGTCTGCCCCGTCTATGAGCGAGTCGGCGGACACGCCTATGGCTCGATCTACCCCGGGCCGATCGGCGCGATCCTCTCCCCGCAACTGACCGGGCTCACCGGCGACAGCGTCAACGACACCCTTCCGTATGCCTCGTCACTGTGCGGCGCGTGCTACGAGGTCTGCCCGGTCAAGATCGACATCCCCTCGATTCTCGTCGACCTCCGCGCGCAGCACGTCGAAGCCCAAGCCGCGGCCACCCGTATGCCGACCCTCGAGTCCGCGGCCATGGCCGCCGCTGCCTTCGCCATGACCGATCCGCGACGCTTCGCCCGCGCGACGCGCGCCATGCGGGTGGGGCGGCCCTTCGTCAAGGACGGCGCCCTGCGCGGGCCGCTTGCGGCTGTGATGACAGGGTGGACGCGCTCCCGGGACGTGCCGGCGTTCCCAGCCCAGACCTTCCGGCAATGGTGGGCGCAGCGCGAGGAGCGGAAGCCATGAGCGAGTCGCTGCCGGACGCCGGTGCTCGGGCCACGATCCTCGGCCGGCTCCGCGAGGCGTTGCCGGCCGCTCCCGCGCCCGTTCCCGCGACCGGGACGTATCGACATACGGCCCAATGGGATTCGCAGCAGCGCGCTGAGTTGCTTGTGGATCGATTGCTCGACTACAAGGCCGAGGTCGTCAGGTGCGGCCCGAGCCAGCACGAGATGGGCGTGGCGGTGATGACGGTCCTCCACCGGCACGGCGCCGGCCGGGTCGTCGCGCCGCCCGCGGTCGTCGACGCGCTGCTGGCCTTCGCCGATGTCGACGTCGTCCCGGACTCGCCCGGCCTGACTGCCCGCGACCTCGATGCGGTCGATGCCGTCGTCACCGGATGTGCGCTGGCCATCGCCGACACCGGTGTCATCGTCCTGGACGGCGACCGGTGGTGCGGCCGGCGCGCGATCACGCTCGTGCCGGACCTCCACGTGTGCGTCGTGCGACTCGACCACGTCGTCGGCCTGGTGCCCGAGGCGATCGCCCGGCTGGATCCGACCCGGCCGCAGACCTGGATCGCCGGCCCCAGCGCGACGAGCGACATCGAGCTCGACCGGGTCGAGGGCGTGCACGGCCCGCGAACTCTGGTCGTCGTGCTGGCCGGCTGAGGCGGCCCGCCAGCCTCCTAGCGGCCCCCATGCGCCAGCCGTCAGCGCGCCATCAGGCCGCTGCCGAGGACTTCGGTGATCGTGTGCACGAGGGCTTCGGTCTTGCGGGCGGACATCACGGTCCCGGTATAGAGGCCGTCGAGGGCGAGGATGACCCCGCCGTGCACCGCCGCCCAGGCGGTCAGGGCATAGGGCTCGCTCGGGCCGGGCGCGATGATCCCGGCTTCCTGACAGCGGACGACCGCCCGCTCGATGACCGCGTATGCCGTTCGGGTCGCCTCCACGATCGACGCATCCTGGCGCATCTCGGGGCGATTCATCAGCCGGAACAACTCGTGGTGGTTGAGCGCGAATCGCGCGTACGCCCTGCTGGTGCGCCGGAACTGCTCGAGCGCGTCCAGTCCCTTGGTCGATGCGGCCCGCTCCAGCGCCACGGTCAACTTCTCGAAGCCCAGCACTGCCATGGCCTCGATGAGCGCCGCCTTGTCGGCGAAGTGATGATAGGGCGCCGCATGACTCACCCCCGCGCGCCTTGCGACCTCGCGCATGGTGACCGCGTCCGGCCCGCCCTCTTTCAACAGACCTAGTCCCGCGTCCAGCAGGGCACGACGGAGGTCGCCGTGGTGATACGGGCTGTCGGCCGCTGGCATACGGCAATCCTAGGGGCGCGCCCGGCGGTCGAGCTATAACTTGACGCTGTCAGGATCGGTGGCCTAACTTGTCACTGTCTAGATTGGTTGCATACGCAGGGGATTGAAGAGCGATGGACACCAACGACTTCGACGTCATCGTTATCGGCTCGGGCATCGGCGGTCTGACCGCTGCCTCGCTGCTGGGCCCAACTCGCGGGCAAGCGCGTCCTGGTGCTGGAGCGGCATTTCCGGCTCGGTGGTTTCACGCATGAGTTCCAGCGCCGGGGCTATCGCTGGGACGTCGGTCTGCACTATGTCGGCGGCATGGGCCGGGGCATGCGGGAGCGCGCCCTGATGGACATGGTCACCGGCGGCCGGGTCGACTGGTCACCGATGCCCGCCAACTTCGACCACTTCCACTACCCCGGCTTCGACTTCGCCGTGCCCAACGACCCGGCGCAGTATCGGCAGCGTCTGGGCGAGCGCTTCCCCTCCGAACGCGACGCCATCGCGACCTACTTCCGGGATGTCCGTCGAGCCGCCGATTGGTACGGCCTCGAGACATGGAGTTGGTCGGCGCCCGCAGGGGTCCGCGCGAGCCTGGCCGCCGGTCGCCTGCGCGCTCGGCGACTGGCCCTGATGACCACCGGCGACTATCTGGACACCCACTTCCGCGACCCAAAGTTGCGCGCGCTGCTCGCCTTGCAGTGGGGTGATTACGGACTCGCGCCAGCACACAGCGCCTTCGGCAGCCACGCCCTGATCGTCCACCACTACCGGCACGGGGCGTGGTTCCCGGTCGGCGGCTCCGAAGCACTCGCCGAAGCCGCCCGCGAGGAGATCGAGGCCCACGGCGGCTCCTGCCGGATCAACCACGAGGTCACCGAGGTTGTCATCGAGAACGGTCGTGCGGTCGGTGTGCGGGCGCACGTCAAGGTGGGTCGCGGCGGTCGCGACGAGGCCTTCCGAGCATCACTGGTGGTCTCCGATGCGGGGGCGCACACGACATACGCCTCGCTTCTGCCGGATGGCGCCGCTGACAGCATGCGAGCGGCGGTCGCCGCGTCCGAGCCCTCGATGACGGCACTGACGC
>NZ_DAOQZV010000003.1:16659-22421 GCF_035343835.1 Nostocoides sp.
GACAGCATGCGAGCGGCGGTCGCCGCGTCCGAGCCCTCGATGACGGCACTGACGCCCTACCTGGGACTCACCGGACAAACCCCTCGTTCGCACGGGAAGTCTTCTCGTGCGAACGAGGGGTTTGTCGCATAGGCCGGGAAAGCTGTCCTGCCCGAGGCGCCCGATGCCACCCCGAGGCATCGGGCGGTGTCTTAGACGAAGACGGAGAGCGCCAGCACGCTGAGCAGCCCCACCACCGAGATGACGGTCTCCATGACCGACCACGACTTGATGGTCTCCCCGACGGTCAGGCCGAAATACTCCTTGACCAGCCAGAAGCCGGCGTCGTTGACGTGGCTGAAGAACAGCGAGCCGGCGCCGATGGCCAGGACGAGCAGGGCCAGCATCGGCTTGTCGAGGGTCGTGGTGAACTCCGAGACGATGCCGGCGGCAGTGATTGTCGCGACCGTGGCCGACCCAGTGGCCAGGCGGATGCCGACGGCGACCAGCCAGCCGAGCAGGAGGGGCGAGAGGCCGGAGCCCTGGGCGAGGTCACCGATCACCCGGCCCACACCGGCATCGACGAGCATCTGCTTGAAACCACCGCCTGCGGCCACGATGAGCAGGATCCCGGCGATGGGCGGCAGCGAGGCGCCGATGGTCTTCTCGATCGCCTCCTTGCTCCGGCCGATGCCGAACCCGAGGAACCACATCGAGACGAGCACTGCGAGCAGCAGTGCCACGGCCGGGGTGCCGAGGAACTCCAGGAAGGTGCGCAGACCATTGCCGTCCTCGAGGGTGATCTCGGCGACGGCGCGGGCCAGCATGAGCAGGACGGGCAAGGTGATGGAGATGACGGCGGGGCCGAAGCCGGGGCGCTTGGTGATGGGCTGGCCGGGCTCGGAGTCGACCGGACCACTTCCGCCGGCCCCCAGAGCAGCGGCGTGCTTGGGAACCCACTGATCGACGAAGCGCGCGAGCAGCGGACCCGCGATGACCAGCGTCGGCACGGCGACGACGAGACCGAAGATCAAAACCGTCCCCATGTCGGCGCCGAGGGCGTCGATGGCGACGAGCGGACCGGGGTGGGGCGGGACGAAGCCGTGCAGGATGGAAAGGCCGGCCAGCGCCGGGATGCCCACCTTCATCAGGGACATGTCGAGCTTGCGGGCCACCAAGATGACGACGGGCACCAGCAGCACCACGCCGACTTCGAAGAAGAGCGGGATGCCGAGGATGAAGGCGATTCCGGCCATTACCCAGGGCAGGCGTGCCTCGCTCACCCCGTTGATGAGTTTGTCGACGATGGATTCCGAGCCGCCCGAATCCTGCAGCAGCTTGCCGATCATCGCGCCGAGGGCGACGAGCAGGCCCACCGATCCGGTGGTCTTGCCGAAGCCGGTCGTGAAGCTGGTGACGATGTCGGCCGGAGCAACAGCAGCCACGCCGCCCATCGCCGCGGCACCGATGATCAGGGCAAGGAAGGGATGCCATTTCGCCCAGCTGATCAGCAGCACGACGGCGGCGATGCCGGCCAGGGCGGCGGCGATGAGTTGGCCGTCGCCGGCCGAGGTCAGCGAGGGGGCGTCCTCGGCGGCGAAGCGGCCGAGCGCGGTCAAGGTCGTGGTCATTTGGCCTCTCCGATCCGGGGGGTGGTCAGGATGACGGCGGGTGCGCCGAGATGGGTGGCTACCGCCTCGACGATGTCGTCGACGGGCAGGTCGAAGTCGATGGTGACGCCGCTCTCGTCGGCCTCCAGCGGCTCCAGGGTGGCGAACTGGCTCTCCACCAGCGCGACCGGCATGAAGTGCCCGGGCCGGCCGGCAACGCGACGCGCGACGACCTCGCGATCGCCGTGGAGGTGGACGAACTCCACTTCGTCGTTCCCCTCGCGGAGCAGGTCGCGATAGTTGCGCTTGAGCGCGGAACAGGCGAGCACCGCGCCGGTCTCGTGATGACCGCGCAGCCACTGCGCGAGCGCGGACAACCACGGCGCACGGTCCTGGTCGTCCAAGGGGATGCCGGCGGACATCTTGGCGATATTGGCCTCCGGGTGGAAGTCGTCCGCGTCCGCGTAAGGGACCTGCAGACGCTGGGCGAGGGCGGCGCCGACCGTCGTCTTGCCGCAGCCCGAGACGCCCATGACCACGACGAGCGCCGCGGGTTCGGGGCTTGCTGGGGGTGAGTTCGTCATTGAGTGCTCCTGTCCTAAACGGATCCTTCTTCGCATCCGATTGAGAGGAGTATTGCATTAAACAACCTACGAATCAAATCGCTTGATCCAAATACGTATGCTTTATGAGACGCGAAGGTTGGAGTGATCGGCGAAATGAGGGAGGATGACCGTATGACCGCTGTCCTACCCCCACCCCTTACCCCCGGTGGCCAACGCCCCGAGGGTGAGCCGGCCGACTTGCACTCGGCTGTCGTCAACCGCCTGGGTGAGGACATCGTCAGCGGTCGATTGGAGGCCGGCGCCGTCCTGTCCTCGGAGCAGTTGGAGACGCGCTACGGCGCCTCCCGATCGGTCATGCGCGAGGCCATCCGCGTCCTGGAGCAACTCGGGATGGCCGCGAGCCGGCGCCGCGTGGGCGTCACCATCGCCTCGCGCGAGATGTGGAAGGTCTTCGACCCGCTGGTCATCCGATGGCGGCTCGGCTCGGCCGAACGGGACAACCAGCTGCGCTCGCTCTCGGAGTTGCGCCGGGGGTTCGAGCCGGTCGCCGCGGAACTGGCCGCTCAGCGCGCGACGCCCGACCAGTGCGCGACCCTGACGGGGGCGGTCATGGAGATGGTGCGTCACGGCAAGGCCGGCGATCTGCGCGCCTATCTCGCCGCCGACGTCGTCTTCCATTCGACCTTGATGAAGGCGTCCGGCAACGAGATGATCGCCGCTCTCGACGGTGTGGTCGCCGAGGTGCTCACCGGCCGCACCGAACACGACCTGATGCCCGCGCAGCCGCGAACCGAGGCGATCCGCCTCCATGCGGATGTGGCAACGGCCGTGGTCTCAGGCGATCCTGAGGCTGCCCGCGCCGCCATGGAGGCGATCATCGCCGAGGCCGCCCAAGCGATCGCCATGCAACTCGACCTCCTGCCGTCGACGCCCACGAGCACTTCTTCGTAGAAGACACGATTCCTGGCGGGGGATTCCGAAGCAAAGTGCGCCAACGGCATACGTAATCCGTCGTGGAATAGCCAATACGTGTCCGAATGCGCAACAATGGGTGCCACCCACTAACAGGCACGTGCCCCGCCGGAGGACGGCCGGGCAAGGAGGCAGCACCATCATGACCGCGTCCACCACCTGGCCCCAGCCCGACCCGGCCACCCGCCGCTGGCTGCCCGAGACCTCGACCCCGCTCGACCAGGCGCGGGTGGCGAGCCTGCTCGCCGCGGAATGGGAGCGCTTCACCGCCTCCACGGCCGCATCGGGCGCCCACAACGAGCAGGCAAGCAAGTCGCTCCCGCTCGGCGTTACCTCCTCCTTCCAACACTGGGACCCCTACCCCATCTCGATCGCCTCCGCCCGCGGCGCCTGGCTGACCGATGTCGACGGCCGCCGCCTGCTCGATCTCTCGATGGGCTTCGGTGCAATGCTCGTCGGTCACCTCAACCCGGTCGTGATCGAGGAGGTCCAGAAGGCCCTGACCGACGTCGGCACCTTGTTCGTGACGCCCTCGCCCACCGCGACCGAGGTTGCCGAGCGCTTCCAGCGCCGCTTTGGGCTGGACATGCTGCGCTTCACCAACTCCGGCACCGAGTCCTTGATGTATGCCGTTCGCGCCGCCCGCGCGTTCACCGGCCGCAAGGCGATCATCAAGATCGAGGGCGGCTACCACGGCGGGTATGACGCGCTCCAGGTCTCGGTCAAGCCGGGCCTGGACGAGATCGGCCCGGCGGACGCCCCGACGCCGCAGGTGCCCTTCGACGTCGAGGCCGGAACGGTCTATGTCGTCCCCTACAACGACCTGGACCGGCTGACCGCGATCCTCGACGCCCATGGCAGCGAGATCGCCGCGATGGTGCTCGAGCCGGTGCTGGAGAACATCGCCATCGTCGTCCCGGACGAGGGCTACCTCGCCGGCGTCCGCGCGGCCTGTGACGCCCACGGCGTCGTCCTGATCTTCGACGAGGTCAAGACCGGCCTGACCGCCGGGTATGCCGGCGCCAGCCAGCGCCTGGGCATCAAGCCCGACCTGGTCACCCTGGCCAAGAGCATCGGCGGTGGCTTCCCGCTGGCCGCGTTCGGCGGGCGCAAGGAGGTCATGGAGGTCGTCGTCGACGGCCGGATGGCGCACTTCGGCACCTACAACGGCAACCCGCTGGTGATGGCGGCCGCCAAGGCCGTTGACGAGATCTGCACCCACGAGGCCCTCGACGCCGCGGAGAAGATCAACATCGGCACCCTCGATGCGGTGGACGAGATCATCGCGGAGTTCAAGCTGCCGGCCCACACCGTGGCGTTGGGGGTCAAGGGCTGCATCACCTGGTCACCGACTCCGGTGCGCAACTATCGCGACTACAAGGCCACCGACTTCCAGGTCGCCGAGCTGTCCTGGCTCTGGGGTGTCAACCGCGGCATCCTGACCCCGCCCGGACTGGACGAGCAGTGGCTGGTCTCGCTCGCGCACACCCAGACCGAGATGGACGTGCTCGTCAGCGACTTCCGCGAGCTGGCCGAGGCCCTGCGCGCCTGACCCGTCGCGTGTGCACTCCAACCCCGCCGCCCGGACCCGCTCGACGGGGGAGAGGCAGGGGAGCGAGCGGTAGCATCCGGAGCCCTGAGTGGGGCGCCTGATCAACGCGGCACGCCCCAGAGCGAGAGCTCCTCACGGTCCTGATCGCCTTCGGTGCCAGTTCGCCGCCTTCGGCCTCTTCGCGGTTGGGGCGGCCGTCTCGGTCTGGCATGGCATCGCCACGCTGCGGTCGCCCGGGACGGAGGAAGCGGCATACGGCTGGGCGTATGCCGTTCTCGCGCTTTCCGCTGTCCTGGAAGGGATTTCGTTCACACAGGCGCTGCGTCAAGCGCGCACGGGTGCGGGGAAGCGGCGGGTGCATCCGCTGCGTTATGTCCGGCTGACGTCGGATTCGATGCTGCGCGCGGTCTTCGCCGAGGACCTGTCCGCGCTCATCGGGATCGTGCTCGCGGGTCTCGGCATCGGCCTGCACCAGCTGACCGGCAACCCGAGATGGGATGCGATCGGCTCGATCGCCGTCGGCGTCCTCCTCGGCGTCGTCGCGGTCTTCCTGATCGGGCGCAATATGGACTTCCTCACCGGCGAGGCCGCGACGCCGCTCAGCCGCAACCGCGCCCTGGAGGCGTTGCTATCGCGCCCCGTCATCGAGCGGGTCAGCTTCCTCCACCTCGAATGGGTGGGTGCCAATATCGTCTTCATGGTCGCCAGCGTCGACCTCGTCGGCCAACGTGTGCGGCGATCCTGGCTCTCCTGACCGACTTCCACCACTGGCGCACGTGGTCGCCCTGGGAGGATCTCGACCAGGCGATGCAGCGCAGCTACAGCGGTTCCGCGAGCGGGGTGGGCGCGGCATACGCCTGGGAGGGCAACAAGAAGGCGGGCAAGGGGACGATGGCGATCACCGGCGTCACCGACGACCGGGTCGATGTGGCGCTGCACTTCGACAAGCCCTTCCCGGCGGACAATCGCATCGTCTTCACGCTCGCGCCGACCGGGCCGGAGCGCACGCGGGTCACCTGGTCGATGTACGGCGAGATGGGCCTGATGATGCGGATCTTCGCGCTGGTCAAGTCCATGGACTCC
>NZ_DAOQZV010000003.1:22521-39221 GCF_035343835.1 Nostocoides sp.
CGGCGAGATGGGCCTGATGATGCGGATCTTCGCGCTGGTCAAGTCCATGGACTCCCTTGTCGGGCCGGACTTCGAGAAGGGGCTGGCCCGGCTCAAGTCCGCGGCCGAGGCCTGACTCACAGCACGGCGGTCATCCCGCCGTCGACAAAGATCGTCTGGCCGTTGACGAAGTCCGAGGCCGGGCTGGCCAGCCACAACAGGGTGCCCGTGAGGTCCTCGACCCGGCCCCAGCGGCCGGCCGGCGTTCGTGCCTGAACCCACGACGTGAAGTCCTCGTCCGCCACCAGCGCCGAGGTCAGTTCGGTCGCGAAATACCCGGGTGCGATGGCGTTGACGCAGATGCCGGCGGTTGCCAGGTCGGCGCACATGCCCTTGACGAGCATGCGCACGGCACCCTTGCTGGCGCTGTAGGGAGCGATGCCGGGGCGGGCGAGCTCGGACTGGACCGAGGCGATGACGATGACCTTGCCGCGGCCCCGCTCGATCATGCCGCGGGCCGCTTCACGGGTGACCAGGAAGACGCTGCGCACATTGGTCGTCATCACGGCGTCGAAATCCGCGGTCGCGAAATCGGTCAGCGGGGCGCGGCGTTGCATACCGGCGTTGTTGACGAGAATGTCGATCGGTCCGACCCGAGCCAGGCCGTCACGCACCTGGTCCTCGTCGGTGACGTCGAAGGCGGCGATGCGCACCGGCCCCGGCCCGGCATCGGCCAACTCCTCGCGCGTGCGTTCCAGCGCCTGCGCGGTGCGCGCGTTGAGGATGACGTCGGCGCCGGCCTCGACGAGGGCCCGGGCCAGCGCCTTGCCGATGCCCTTGCTCGAGCCGGTGACCAGGGCGCGCGAGCCGGTGATGTCGAACGGGGAGGTGGCCATGGCGGTCATCGTCCCACCCGGCGGACCGTCGGGGGCGGGGAAGGGGAAAGCGGTGGCAGTCCGAGGCCCGGCCGCCGTAGCGTGAGCAGGTGGCATCGACGCGGGCACTGCTGTGGAAGGACCAGCGCTTTGTCGCCCTGCTGACCGCTCGCACCCTGTCGATGCTGGCGCTCGCGTTTGCGCCGGTCGCCCTTGCCTTCGGCGTGCTCGACCTGCCCGGCGCTACGGCGACCACCCTGTCGGTCGTTTTGGCGGCGGAGTCGATCGCCCTCGTGGTCTTCACGCTGATCGGCGGGGTGATCGCCGACCGCTACCCCCGCGACCGCGTTCTCCAGGGCGCCGAGTGGACCAATGCGCTCCTGCACGTCGCCCTCGGTGTGATGTTCCTGACCGGGCACGCTCCCCTCTGGGGCTTGGTCACCATGACCTTCCTCGCCGGCACCGCCGGTGCCCTCGTCTGGCCGGCCATCACCGGCATCATTCCGCAGGTGGTGCCAGCCCACTCGCTGCAGGACGGCAATGCCCTGATCGGCCTGGGCGGCAACGTCGCCCGCGTCGCGGGGCTGGTCAGCGGCGGCATCGTCGTCGTGGCAATCGGTGGCGGATGGGCTCTGGTCGGCGCGGGCGCGGCCTTCGCGCTGGCCGGCGCGTTCATCACCCGCCTGCACCTGCCCCCGGTGATTGCCGATCAGCCTGCTGCCGCCTCGGTCCTGACCGAACTGCGCGAGGGCTGGGTCGAGTTCCGCTCGCGGACGTGGCTGTGGGTGTGCGTCCTGCAGTTCTCGGCCTTCGTCATGGTCTGGCAGGCCGGGCATCTCGTCCTGGGACCGGTCGTTGCCAAGCAGGCGCTCGGCGGGGCCGGAGCCTGGTCGACGATCCTGACCGTCGAGTCCTTCGGGCTGATCCTCGGTGGCCTGGTGGCGATGCGCTGGCGCCCGAGGTTCCCGATCCGGATGGTGGTGCTGCTCAGCTTCCTCGGGGCGCCTCCGTATCTCTTGCTGGGCTTGCAAGCGCCACTGGCGGCGGTCGCCATTGGGAGCTTCGGCCTGGGGTTCGCGTTCGAACTGCTGACCATCCTGTGGCAGACGACCATGCAGACCGAGATCCCGCCGGAGGCCCTCTCGCGGGTCAGTTCCTACGACGCGCTCGGCTCGCTCGCGCTCGGCCCGTTAGGCATCATCCTCGCAGGCCCGGCGGCAGACGCCTTCGGCGCGCATCATGTGCTGATCGTCTGCGCCGCCGTCATGGTGGCCACGAGTGCCGTGGCCTTGTCCGTGCCTGGGATCCGCAACCTGCGTGCCCGGCCGTTGGCCGCCGACGCCCCGCTCGCACCTGACTCACCGGCCGATGTGGGTCCGGCCGTCAGCCTGCCGTACTGATAACCGGGTCGGGCACCCGGTCGAGAAGGTGCAGGATCGTGCGGTAATGCTCGACGACCGAGCCGCCGAGGTCGTGCACAGCCGCGCGCGCCTGGGCCACCTCGTCGGCGCTCCAGTCGCTGAAGGTCAGGAAGAGCGCGGCGATCTGGTCGGCCGTCAACCGGATCGACCAGGGCCACTCCCACGAGTCGTGCGCAGCGAAGTGGCCGGTGGCGACGAGTTCACGCATGGTCGGCCGGATGCCGCGGACATCCGCGTCGGTGTTGAGGTGCGCGGCTCGCCGGGAGACGATCTCGTGCAGCCGGCGGCGAAAGGGTGTGGCCACCGAGGCGTCCCCGAAGGTGGTGCGCCACACCGCAAGCCGGCCACGCGGCCGCAGGGCGCGATGCAACTGCGGCAAGGTCGTGGTCAGGTCGACCCAATGCATGGCGGTCGCGGCGAGCACGGCGTCGAAGGCGCAGGCAGGCAGGTCCACGTCCTCGATGCGGCCCGCGACCACATTGGCCTGCGGGACGCGCTCGGCGAGCAGGCCGGCAAGGCGGGGGCCGGGCTCGACCGCGGTGACGCGGCAGCCGGCGCCGACAAGGGTCGCGGTCGCCTCGCCCGTGCCCGCGCCGATCTCGAGCACCGCCTTGTCCTTGCCGATCACCTCGAACTTCCGCAGCGTCTCGAAGACGATCGCCGGATAGTCCGGGCGAGCCCCGGCATACGCCGCAGCCATCGCTTCGAAATGGCTGGGATTTCCCCCATGACTGGTGTGCTCACCCTGCCCCGTCATGGAGTTCAGCCTACGAACCAGCGGTAGGCCCGCGTGGTTAGGCTGTCCTGACCCCGGCTCCGCCCCGCGCGCACGCGCTCGACGGCGCCGTCGACCGAGAAGTGGAGAGACGCCCATGGCGAGCACGACGACCGAGGCAAGCGGGCGGCATACGGCTGACTCCCACGACCGGATCCGCGTGGTCGGCGCCCGCGAGAACAACCTCAAGAACGTCAGCTTGGAGTTGCCCAAGCGGCGCCTGAGCGTCTTCACCGGGGTGTCCGGGTCGGGCAAGAGCTCGCTCGTCTTCGCCACCATCGCCGCAGAGTCTCAGCGGATGATCAACGAGACCTATTCGACCTTTGTCCAGGGGTTCATGCCCACGCTCGCGCGGCCGGACGTCGACCTGCTCGAAGGCCTGACGACGGCGATCATCGTCGACCAGGAGCGGATGGGCGCCAACATCCGATCGACGGTCGGCACGGTCACCGATGTCAATGCCATGTTGCGGATCCTGTTCTCCCGCTTGGGCATCCCGCACATCGGTAGCTCGAAGGCCTTCAGCTTCAATGTTGCGTCGATCTCGGGGGCGGGCGCGGTCACGATGACCAAGGGCGGGATGGAGGTCAAGGAGCGCCGCGAGTTCAGCATCCAGGGCGGCATGTGCGCGCGGTGCGAGGGCGTGGGCAAGGTTTCCGATTTCGACCTCACCGCCCTCTACGATGCGTCGCAGTCACTGCGCGAGGGCGCGCTGACGATCCCGGGCTATTCGATGGACGGATGGTACGGCCGGATCTATCTGGGCAGCGGCTTCTTCGACCCGGACAAGCCGATTGCCAACTTCACCAAGCGCGAGCTCGCCGACCTGCTCTACAAAGAGCCGACCAAGATCAAGGTCGACGGCATCAATATCACCTACGAAGGCCTGATCCCGAAGATCCAGAAGTCCATGCTGTCCAAGGACCGGGAGGCGATGCAGCCGCACATCCGGGCCTTCGTCGACCGGGCGGTCGTCTTCCAGACCTGCCCGGACTGCGAGGGTACCCGCCTCAACGAGCAGGCGCGCTCATCGAGGATCAAGGGCATCAATATCGCCGATGCCTGCGCGATGCAGATCAGTGACCTTGCCGTATGGGTGCGCGACCTCGCCGACCCGTCCGTCGCCCCGCTGCTTGCTGGCCTGCAGGAGACCCTGGATTCCTTTGTCGAGATCGGTCTCGGCTATCTGTCCTTGGACCGGTCGTCGGGGACCTTGTCGGGCGGCGAGGCGCAGCGGATCAAGATGATCCGCCATCTGGGCTCGGCACTGACCGATGTCACCTATGTCTTCGACGAGCCGACGATCGGGCTACATCCGCACGACATCCAGCGGATGAACAACCTGCTGATCCAGCTGCGGGACAAGGGAAACACCGTTCTGGTCGTCGAGCACAAGCCGGAGGCGATCGCCATCTCCGATCATGTCGTCGACATCGGACCGGGAGCCGGCACGGGCGGCGGGGAGATCGTTTACCAGGGCGATGTTGCCGGGCTGCGGGCCAGTGACACCTTGACCGGACGGCACCTCGACGACCGGGCCCGTCTCAAGCCCGCGGTTCGCTCGCGAACGAGCGCACTCGAGGTGCGCGGCGCCACCGAGAACAATCTGCGCGGTGTCGACGTCGACATTCCCTTGGGCGTCCTCGTCGTGCTGACCGGTGTCGCCGGGTCGGGCAAGAGCTCGCTGATCAATGGATCGGTGGCCGGCCGGGACGAGGTCGTCGTCGTCGACCAGGGGGCGATCAAGGGGTCCCGACGAAGCAACCCGGCGACCTATACCGGGCTGTTAGAGCCGATCCGCAAGGCCTTCGCCAAGGCCAATGGGGTCAAACCGGCGCTCTTCAGCGCCAACTCCGAGGGCGCCTGCCCGACCTGCAATGGGGCCGGTGTCATCTACACCGACCTGGTGATGATGGCGGGGGTGACGACGGTGTGCGAGGAGTGCGAGGGCAAGCGGTTCGCGCCCTTCGTGCTCGACTACACCTTCGGCGGCAAGAACATTGCCGAGGTGCTCGACCTGCCGGTGGCCGAGGCTGTCGACTTCTTCGCGAAAGGTGAGGCGAAAACACTTGCGGCACACAAGATTCTCGAGCGCATGGCCGACGTGGGCCTGGGCTATGTGCGGCTCGGCCAACCGCTGACCACGCTCTCCGGCGGGGAACGCCAGCGGCTCAAGCTCGCCGCCCAGATGGCCGACAAGGGCGACGTCTATGTCCTCGACGAGCCGACGACCGGGCTGCATCTCGCCGACGTCCAGAACCTCCTGGGCATGCTCGACCGGCTGGTCGACTCGGGCAAGTCGGTGATCGTCATCGAGCATCACCAGGCCGTGATGGCCCATGCGGACTGGATCATCGACCTCGGCCCCGGGGCCGGTCACGACGGTGGGCGTGTCGTCTTCGAGGGCACCCCGGCCGACCTGGTCGCCGACGCCACCACCCTGACCGGCCAGCACCTCGCCGCCTATGTGGGCGGCCCCCGTACCTAAACCCTGCTAGCAGTGGTTAGGTGACCTCCAGCAGGGTCTACCTTGCTCGACGTCACTTAACCTGTGCTGAGTCGGCGAACGCCGCCTCCTCAGCCGGGATTCGTGGCCGTGACGAGGAAGACGGAGTAGGTCCGGGGCGCGCTGTCGACCTCCTTGGTGACGTGCGTCGCGGTGTCGAACGCGATGTCAGCGAAGCCGGCCCGGGTCAGGGCATGGGCAAGAGCGTGCCGGTCGAAGCCGTCGTGCCCGTGGAAGTCGCCGTGCGCCTGGTGGAAGGAGCCGCCCGGATCCTCATCAAGATCGGCCAACGCGAGCCGGCCACCGGGGACCAGGAGCCCGCGTAGGCGCCCCAGGGCGGCGTCCATATCGGGCACGTGATGCAGGGCCAGCATGCTCCAGACCACGTCGTACTCACCCGGGTCCTCCGGATCGCTCGTCGGGTCGAAGAGGGCTGCGCGCATGCTCGCCTCCCGGCCTGATTCCCGTATGCGTCGGCTCGCCACCTCGACCATGCCCGGTGCCGCGTCGGTCACCAAGATGGTGGCGACGTCGTCGGCCAACTGCCGACTCAGCAGGCCCGTCCCGCCGCCGAACTCCAGCACCCGCTCTCGGCCGGTCAGGGTCAGGTTTCGACGGATGGCCGCCGCAACCTCAACCGCGTTGCGCACCTTCTCCGGGTCGTCGTCCCACGTCTCTGCGCGATCGCTGAAATCCACCCCCCGATTATGACCTGTCCCACATATTGCGGCTGGATGGGTGGATTCGCTGGGTTGACGTGCGGAATGTCACTGTGGCGCAGGGATTTATGCGCACACTGGCCCGGTTGCACGAAGCAGCGTTGTGACGATTCGGCGCCACGCGTCGCGGACCACGATCGCGCGGTCAGCGGCATCCGACAGCCACGTAGCCTGTTCACACTCCACGACTGGAGCCCAGATATGACTGCCCATCCCGCACCGACGTTTGCCGAACGCCTCAGCAATGCGTCCGAGGCCGATGCGCTTCGGGACCGCACCTTGGCCTGGATCGGGCCGCTTCTGCCCGGCGACCGGGAGATGCTCGCCGAGGGCTACCTCGAGTTGTCCGAGGAGTCGAAGCGCCGCCGGTTCCTGACGGCGATCCCCGAGCTCACCCCACCCCTGCTCGACCGACTAGTCGACCAGGTGGACGGCATCGACCACGTCGCTCTGGTCGTCTTCGTCGAGGTGGGCGCCGCTCTGCACCCCGTCGCCATCGGACGGATCGTGCGCTATTCGGAAATGCCGGACACTGCGGACATCGCCTTCACGGTCAAGGATGCCTGGCACGGCAAGGGGATCGCCACGCTGCTCGCGCGCCGCCTGTGCGAGAACGCACCCGAGGGGATCACGCACGTGCTGACGGAGGTGGCGGCCGAGAACCCGGCGCCGCTGGCGATCCTCGGAAAGCTGGGAGTGATGCAGGTCCACAGTGCGGGGGACGGGGTTCTCGACGTCGAAGTCGCGCTCAGCGGCGAGCACCTGCGACTGACCCCACCCCACAAGGTCAGCGACTCCATACCTTGCTCGCCGAGTACGCCCGGCAAATCCTGCACATGCGCGACCTCGTCTGTGAGGAATTGCTGCGCCTGACCCCGCTGCAGTGGCTCGCGGAGACCGAGAGCGTGGATTCCGTCGACGCCGGAGACACCTGACTCCGAACCTCGCTCGCCGAAGGGCCTAGGCCGTCAGGACCTTGCGCATCATCAACCGTGGAAGCTTTGAGGCGATCGCGCCGGTCGTGCCGATGACCTCGAAGTCGGCCCGCGCGAACATCGCCCGGGTCCCGACAAATGCCATGGTCGTGTCCATCCGGCCCGGCGGATCGACCGGGTAGGCCTCCACGGCCGGAGCGCCTTGGGAGCGCGCCCAGGCAACCGCTCCGTCGATGAGGTGGGTCACGACGCCTTGCCGGCGGAAGCCGCCGCGCACGACGAGGCAGATGATGCTCCATACGGGAAGATCATCGGCCGGGCGGATCAACGTGGACGCGGCCAGTCGCGGAATGTGTTCTCGGGGGCCGATATTGCACCAGCCGACGGGCGAATCGTCCCGGTAGGTGACAACCCCGGGTGGGATGTCCCGCCCGCACAGAGCACGCATGGCCGCCGCTCGGCCGCCAGCGCCGCCGAGTTCGGCGATCTCCCGCGCGCCGAGGCGATGGGAGAGACACCAGCAGTGCGTCGCGCGGCGATTGGGATTGATGACATCGGCGAAGTCGTCGAAGCGATCACGGGTCACCGGATGCGTGGCCCATGCCGTGTCAGGGGCATTGCCCGGGGATGTCGCCATCCACCAACGCTAGGACACCACGAGGCTCAGGAGGCGCCGGGGCCACCGGTGATGCCGAGGACCGTGCCGGAGATGTAACTGGCCTCGGCTGAGGCGAGGAAGACGAAGGCGGCGGCGACCTCGACCGGTTGACCGGCACGCCCCAGCGGCGTGTCGGCGCCGAAGCCGTCGACCTTCTCCGGCCCGAAGGTGGACGGGATCAAGGGTGTCCAAATCGGCCCGGGCGCGACGGCATCGACCCGAATGCCGCGCGGGCCGAGATCGCCCCCGAGGTTGACGACGAGTTTGTTCAGCGCGGCCTTGATCGCGACATAGTCCAGGAGCGCCTCGAAAGGTTCGTAGGCCTGGATCGAGGTCGTCACAAGGATCAGCCGCCGTCCTCAAGTTCTCCGGCCAACCCCTGGGCGAGCCAGAAGGGCGAGAAGACATCGGTGGCAAAGGTGCGCTCGATCCGTTCCGGCGGGAATTCCTCCAAGGATCCGTGGGACATCTTGGAGTCCGGCATTGCAGACGAGCACGTCGACCCGGCCCAGTTCCGCCACGGCAACTAGCCGATGGGTGACCTCCGCGTCGTCTTCTCCTGTGGAAGGTGGGCGATGGCGACATCGGCACCCTGCGCGCATACGTGACGGCGATTGCGCGGCCGATGCCGGAGTCGGCCCCGGTGTTCAGTGCGCACTCTGGCCAGTCGTTCGCGACTTTCCAGGTGCGCTCGCCGTGATCCGGCTGCGGGGTCAACTCCGAGACCGTGCCCGGCCACTTCTGTTGTTGCGCAGGGGTTTTGGCCAACCGCGCTTTGGCTCGGGGGGATCTTTCGCCATCTGCTGCACCTCACTCATCCGACGACGACTTCTGCTCCTTGGTGCGACCTTCCTTGCGGCGCTCCTTGTTGACGGTGCGCGCCGCGATCTCCTCGGCTCGGTCCGCGCCCCGGCCTTGGTCGAGTTCGGACTCCTTGACGTGCTTGTACTGACGTTTGTCCTTTGCGCTCCATGCCTTGGGCATGCGTCCTCCTTGCCCTCGTCCCCGGCCCAGTGCCGAGGCCGCCGAATGGTGCGGGCGCTTTCGACGCTATCCGCGATCGGTCGACGTCGGAGGATGGCCGGTCACCCAAAGCCGGGGTCAGTGCAGCTTGGCCAGCCGGGCGCGCAGGGCTGTCGTCCGGTGCGCGTTGCCGTGCAGGGCCAGATAGCGCTCGCCGAAGCGAGCCAACAGATCGTCATCGAGGCGCCGCACGGCGCCCGGCGGATAGCGGTAGCCCATCGCCCCCGTGATCGCCGCGCTGTCGATGTCCCGCAACACCGCGCTCAGCTCATCGAGCGAGCCGATTCCCAGCTCCAACAACAGGCCGGCCATCCACTCGTAATGATCGGTGCGCGACCAGCCGGCGCTGGCATACCGGCCGGCGAGGAAGGTCGCCAGCTCCTGGGGGCTGATGCGCGGATCCGCCTCGTCCGAGGCCACCACCTTGTCGCTCAGCCCGGCCTGGAGCCTGTCGCGGATCGTGGTGAACTCGCGGTCGGCCAGTTCGAGCAAACCGGCGGCGAGCGTGAAGCGGCGATCCAGGTCAGGCACCTGCTCTGGCGGCACCGTGCCCTTATAACGGATGTCGTGCTCGAACTCCGCCCACGCGTGCTGCAGGACCGTGCGCAGCTGGATCGAGGCACACCGCAAAGGCACGTATGCCGCGTCCTCACCTCGGTCGAGCGAGACCAGCAGGTGCCGGCTTGCGTATCCGAACCGCCCCTCGCTCGCCGTTTCGCGGCCCATGTCACGATCGTCGAGGATGGCGAACTGCTCGGCGAGGAGCGCCGCGACCGCGTCGATATCGCTCTGGACATAGGTGATGACGCGCACCCCGACCTGGTCGGTAATGCCGACGAGCGGGTCCCCGTCCGGCTGGACCTCGAGGAAACGCAGGGCTTTTCCCGCGAAGGACGCCACCGCCTTGGCGCGTCCCTCGACGGTGAGGTAGTTGATGCCGGCCTCGTCGATGATCTCGCGCACCATCGTCATGAAGGCGTCGCTCGCCACCATCAGTTGCGGATGCAGCAGCTGGTAGGCCGCGACGGCGCGGTCAAGTTCGGTGGCCATGGCGTCCACATTGTCGCAGGACTCGCCCGGCGGCCGTGCGGGACTGGGAGGATCGGCACTGTGATCTGGGGGTTCGCCGCCGCGCTGGCCGGCATGCTCCTCTACGGTGTCGCCTCGGTGAGCCAGGCGTATGCCGCGTCTCGGGCGAGTGGGTCCGCGGTGCTTCGCCACCCGGCATACGTGCTCGGGATGGCGGGTGACGGGCTGGCGTGGGTGTGCTCGATCGCGGCCCTGGCCACGCTGCCGCTCTTCGTCGTCCAATCGCTGCTCGCCGGATCGGTCGCGGTGACCGTGCTCCTGGCGCTCGCGGTGCTCCACGTGCCCGTCACGCGACACGATCTCATCGGCGTTGCAGCAGTCGTCTCGGGACTGACCCTCGTCTCCGCCGCGGCGGGTGGCGAGTCCACGGCGGCGGCGCCCTGCTGGTTCGGCGCCGCGATGATCGGCGCGGTGGTCGCCATGATCGTGCTGGGTGCTGTGCTCTATGTCCGCGGGACGTCGCTTGCCCTGGCGAGCGTCGGTGGTCTCGCGTTCTCGGGCTCCGCGCTGGGGGCGAGAGGCGCGCACCTGGGGCAGGGGACGCTGACGTCGGCTGTATCGAATCCCTTGACCTGGGCGGTGATCGCGTTCGGCATCCTCGGTGCCGTGACCTATGCCCGATCGCTCGAGCGTGGCCCGGTCGGGGCCGCGACCGCGGCCATGTGGGTCGTCGAGGCCGTGGTTCCGGGGGCGCTGGGGGTCGCGCTTCTCGGCGACTCGGTGCGGCCCGGCTGGGCGCCGGCCGCGGTCGCCGGGATCGCGCTGGCGGTCCTCGGCTGCCTGCGGCTGTCCAGGAGCGCCGCCCACGAGAGCCCACCCGCCTAGCTCGCGTGCCATGGTGGTTTGCCAGGAGGCAGTGATGACGAAGGCGACTGCGCAGGTCCGGCGCATCTACGACGAGCCCGAGGCCGACGACGGTCAACGGGGTCCTCCTTGACCGGCTGTGGCCGCGGGGGGTGAGCAAAGCGCGAGCCCAACTCCCTGCGTGGTGCAAGCAAGTCGCGCCGTCGACCGGGCTGCGCCGGTGGTACGACCACGATCCGGCGAAGTTCGATGAGTTCGCCACCCGCTACCGAGCGGAGCTCAAGGTTGACGACCACGCGGCGGCATACGCGCAACTCGAGGCTATGGCGGCCGACGGTGCCCTCACCCTGTTGACCGCCGCCAAGCGTCACGACATCAGCGAAGCGGCCGTCCTGGCTCATCTCTTGCGTGACGGGGAGGCCGAATGGCCCTAATCCTCGCGGGGCTAGGGATTTTGCACCAAGCGCAGCAGGGTGCCGTCGAGGTCGATCAGGTAGCCGATCCGCAGGCCGGAGTCCTCGACCATAGGTGGGTGCAAGCGCGGCCAACCGCGCCGCGTCTCGGGGATGCCGGCCGTGAGGCAGGCGGCATAGAAGTGGTCGACATCGTCCAGGCGCAAGCAGCAGCTGAACGAACTGCTCGCCGGGTCGAGATCCGCATACCGAAAGAACTCCAGTGTCAGCTCGCCGTTGTTGAGGATCAGCCAACTCTCGTCGCGGTAGGCCGTGACGAACCCGAGCGCCGCGTAGAACCCGATGGTCGCGTCGAAGTCGCGGGCGGGCAGGTTGGGGGTCGCCTGATCGGTCATAGCGTCACCCTAGGAGACCTCAGCGTGGGAAGAGCGCCAGGCCGACGCCGGCGAGCACGCCACCGGTGACGGCATCGATGGCCCGGCGGCCGCGCTGATAGGCGGTCGCCACCCGTCCCGTCGAGGCCGTCCAGGCCACGGCGACCAGCCAGGCGAGCGCCATGAACAGCAACGCGAGGACCACCTCGGCGCGCGCGGCGGTGCTCAGGCCGGCGGGCAGAAGTGACGCGAAGAGCGCGCCAAAGAAGGCGACGGACTTGGGGTTGGCGAGGTTCGTGGCCAGCCCCAGCAGCCACGCCGAGCCGAGACTGCCCACGGAAATCGCGGCCACCTCGCCACTGGGCCCGGACTCGCCGGTCCAGGTCCGCTAGGCGTGCCAGAGGATCCGCGCGCCATACGCCAGGAGGAATGCCGCCCCGACAGCGCGAATCACGCATAGACATGGCCGTAACGCGTCAGCAGCGCACCAAGGCCGGCCATCGCCAGCATCGCCCAGCAGGCGATCCCGCAGATCACGCCCCCGGCCACGGCCATTCCTTGTGCGCGTCCGCGCGCAGCGGAGCCCCGCAGGACGGCGATGAAGTCGGGACCGGGCGCGACGACGGCGATGAGCCACACCCCGAGGAGCAGTGCGATCTGCGCGAAAGTCATTGGAGCACCTAACTTTTCGTGATGTCAGCGGGAGGGGGTGGCGAGCAGGACGTGGATGTCGACGGGTTCGTCGGCGGTGATATAGGCGTGCGGCAAATCCGCGGCGAACGAGAGGAGGTCGCCGGCTGCGAGGTCGGATGCCGCGTCCTCCAGCTCCGCTCGCACCGCACCCGAGGCGATGAAGAGTTGCTCGATCGTTCCGGATGCGTGCGGAACGCCGCTGAAGGACGTATGCCGTGGGATGCGCAGCCGCCACGACTTCAGGGCGTGCGTGCCACGAACGCGTACCAGCAACTCGCGCTGAATGTCACCGTCGATGGCGGTCGCGAGCACGTGCACGGTGTCCGGCGCCTCGGGTGAGAGCAGGTCGGTCAGCGGCAGGGCCAGCGCGAGCGCAATCGCTTCGAGGGTGTCGATCGTCGGGTTGCCGGTGCCGGACTCCAGACCCGAGAGGGTTGCCTTGGACAGACCCGCCCGGCGGGCGAGCTCCGCCGCGCTCAGGCCGCGTCCGTGTCACGCGATGAGGGGGGCGAGCGTGTCACCGAGCAGCGCCACCCGACCCTCGATGTGCCCGTTGGCCGGCAGGTTGACGGTCACACCATCGACGCCGGCAGCAAGGATGCGCTCATAGGTCGCGCGGACGTCGTCGGGAGCCCCGAGGATCAGGGACGCCCGACGCGACGCAAGCTCGGGGATGCGGGCGACGGCGTCGTCGGCCTCCTGGGCGGCCTGCGCGGCGCTCGGGGCGATGCACGCGCTGGTCTGATAGGTGACGGTGATCTCGCGACGGTCGCGACCCAGGCGCGCGCAGTGCTCATCGAGCGCGGCGAGCTTGCGCGGAATGTCGTCGATCGCGCAGATCAGATTGGACTCATCGGCATACTGCGCGGCCATGCGTAGCGTCTTCTTCTCGCCCGCACCGCCGATCATGATCGGGATCGGGGCCACCGGGGCGGGGGAGTTGATCGCCTCCCGCGCGGTGTACCACTTGCCCGCCAGTGTCGGCCGCTCGCCGCGGAGCATGCCGGTGACGATCTGCAGGGCCTCTTCCAGACGCTCGAAACGATCGGTGAAGGTGCCGAATTCGAATCCGAGAGAGTCATGTTCGAGCTCATACCAGCCCGCACCGATGCCCAGCTGCGCGCGACCCTTGGAGACGACATCGAGTGCGGTGACGGTCTTGGCCAGCAGCGTGGGGTTGCGGTAGGTGTTCCCGGTGACGAGTGCGGACAGGCGCACGCGGCTGGTGTGCTGCGCCAGCGCGGCGAGCAGTGTGTAGCACTCGAGCATCGCATTCTCGGGTGCGCCCAACATGGGCAGTTGGTAGAAGTGGTCCATGACCAGGACGGTGTCGAAGCCGCTGGACTCGGCCTCGACGGCCTGCCGGACGATTGCGTCGAAGAGGTCGTCGCTGCCGACGCCGGGATAGGTGAAGTTCGGGATCTGGTAGCCGAGGCGCGTCATGGCTCAACGCTAGCGGCACGATCTCTGGCTACCTGATCACCATGGCGTCGGCGCGGGCGAGCGTCGCCTCGAAGAGGTCCCGCGGATCGCCGGGGATCGGGCCGATCTGCTCGAAGACCTCGCGCGAGATTGCCGCGATGAGCAGTGCCCAGGCGTCCAGGCCGGCGAGGAAGTGCTCGGGGGGAATGGCTTCGCCGAGCTCGCCGAGGTCGGCCAGCATCGTGCGAGCGCTATCGATCGCGGCCGTGCCGGGCGTCAGGCGACGAGCGGCCGGGGGGAGTTTCCGGCGGGCGACGACATGTCCGAGGATCCCAATCAGCAACCGGGCCACCCGGGTGCCGGGGGGGTTAGTCTGATCCGCGGGAGCGACATAACCGGGGACCGGCGAGCCGTAGAGGAGCGCCCAGTCGTGTGGGTGTGCGAGCGCCCAGTTGCGCATGGCGTGACCGACGGCATGAAATCTTGCGTGCAGATCGGCGCTGGGGATGTCTCGGTGCGCGGCCTCGGCCGCGTCGGCGAGGGCGTCGAAGGACTCGATGATCAGCCGCGTCAGCAACTCGTCCCGGCTGGCCACGTAGCGGTACACAGCCGATGAGGACACCCCCAGCTCACGGGCGATCGCGCGCAGCGACAGGCCGGCCGCGCCGACCTCGGCGAGCTGTGCGCGACCGAGGCGCAAGATCTCGGACTCGTAGTGCGCGCGGTTCTCGGCGCGGCGGCCGGGCGGGGGCGTCATGGCCCCAGCTTGCCCGGGCCGACCGGTCAGCGTCAAGCAAAGCGAGAGCACTGCTCTTGAAAAGAGCATTGCTCTCATTTAACGTCGTGCTCAGGAAGGAGAGCGCCGCTCTCGTTAGTATCGGACAGGAGCAAGCAATGGCACGACACATCGTTCTCGGCGCCGGCGGCATCGGCCGCAGCGTGGCGCATGCCCTCATTTCTGCGGGTGAAGATGTCGTACTCGTCTCGCGTTCCGGCCGCGACCTCGGACCGGACGGGGCCACCGCAGTCGCCCTGGACGTCACGGATGAGACCAGGCTGACGGACCTGGCCACCGGAGCGCGCACGATCGTCAACGCCCTCAACCCGAGCGCCTATACCCACTGGGAGCGGGACTGGCCGCCGATGGCCAAGGCCGTTCTCGCCGCGGCGGAACGCAGCGGTGCCGGACTGATCACGGTCTCCAACCTCTACGGCTACGGCCTGGTGGACGGGCCGATAACCGAGCGGACGGCCGTGCGCCCCAACGGCGTCAAGGGTCACGTGCGCGTCGAGATGTGGGAGCAGGCGCTCGCGGCTCACGCGGCCGGCCGGGCACGAGTGAGCGAGGTCCGCGCCTCCGACTACATCGGACCGGCCACGCTCGGGACCAGCTTGGTGTCCGGCATGCTGATCAAGCCGCTTCTGAAGGGCCGCAGCCCGTGGCTGCCGATGGGGCGCGTCGATGCTCCCCACTCCTGGACGTATGACGGTGATGTCGCCGCGCTGGTGCGTGCCCTTGCGCTCTCGGACGGTGACGCGGACTGGGGCCGGGCCTGGCACGTGCCCACCGATGCGCCTGCGACCTTCGCTCAGTTGGGCGAGGAGGTCGCGACGATCACCGGTGCCAAGGCCCGTCCGGTGCACGTGATGCCGCGCTCGATGGTCACCGTGGGCGGCCTGGTCGTGCCGCTGCTGGCCGAACTGCGCGAGACCCGTCACCAGTTCGAGCGGCCCTTCGTGCTCGACTCGAGCGACGCGCAGGCGCGATTCGAGCTGGCGCCGACCCCGCGGCATACGGCCGTCGAGGAGACGGTGGCAGCTCTGCGTGCCGCCGGGATCAAGGGCTGAACTCAGGTTCGGGGCGGTCCGCAACGCGGATCGCCCCGAACGTCGGTCGTCGGCCGAGACCCGGCCGAGAGTCGGTCAGCCGCAGAGCGACAGCTTGTCGGCGTTCTTGGCAAGCAAATGGTGGACGGTCACGCGGTTCTTGCGGCCCGAGCCTTTCATGGCCGCGCCGACAGGTAGCGGCGCGGGCGGGAAGGGTGTAGCCCTCGCTCAACCGATGTCGCGGCGGGCGTAGCCGGCCAGTCCGGCAACCACCAGCAAGAGCGCGAGAGCACCCTCGATCAGGACGGGCGGCCAGGACATCGACTCGGCGGGCACCTGCGGCAGGACGGCCAGCGGCGTGGCGTCAAGAATGCGCTGGGGGAAGCCGAGCACCGCGCCGATCCAACTGACGATGAGGGTCCACCCGACGACGAGCCATGGCAGCAGGTGCAGCCTCGGCACCCACCCGAAGGCCGCCGCGAAGATCCCGACCCCGAGCCACACCGCCGGAGACAACACCAACGCGGCGCCTACGGTGCGGGTCAGCTCTCCCCAGTCGCCGTCGCGCAGCGCTGCCGGCAGTGCCAACAGCGCCCCGACGAGCGCGAGCAGCAGCGTCGGCACGATGAGCGCAAGCGCGAGATGACCTGCGGCATAACGGATTCGGGAGGTTGCTGTCGCGAGCATCACCTCGTCGCGGTGGGCGGCCTCCTCGCGGCGCAGGCGCTCGGCGAGTTGGAGGGCGAAGATGGCGATGACGCCGGCAAGGATGCCGAGCATGGCGACATAGAAGGCGTCGGTGAGATCCTGCGCGCCTGCCCCCATCCGGCGGAACCGCTCCACGAGACTGGGCTCGTCGGCGATCGCGTCGAAGACACCCGACATCGAGCCCATCGCGAGCGCGAAGACCGCAAGGCCGGCCGTCCAGGCCCAGACGCTGCCACGCGCCAGCCGCCACGCCAGCCCGCCGGCCGAGCTCAGGTCGGCCGATACCAGTTGGGCCCCTTTCTTAAGCAATATTTCGGTAAACCGCCCGGCCCCGCAGCCCGCTTCCAGCACCAGTTTACCCCTGAGTTCATTGCTGAGCGGCCCCAGGCAGCGGTTGATCCTGTTTTCAGAAATGGGGGAGCCGGAGAAAGAGTCGAGCTGTGTTTTCCGGTACCTTTTCCACTGGTCGCCAAACAGGG